>CAZDEU010000047.1:0-10423 GCA_964504265.1 uncultured Bacteroidales bacterium | reverse complement strand
ATGACATCAGAAGAAAGATTACATAAACAAAAAGAGCTTATAGAATCTTTAGGCAGATATTACGATAAACAAGGATTTCAACCTATTGCAGGACGTTTGCTTGGTATGCTTATAGTAATGGACAAGGAAATGTTCACTTTTGATGAAATTGTTGAAGAGCTTAAAATAAGTAAAAGTTCAGCCAGTAATGCTATAAAGACATTAGAACTAATGCATACAATAGAATACAAGACATTGCCAGGCGACCGCAAGCGTTATTTTAAACTTAAAACTCACGATAAATTTGCTTTAGTTGATGATCATAAATACAAATTACAAGTAACTCTGGATTTTTTAATGAAGGTTATGGAATTAAAAGCAAATAAAAACACTGAAAATGCAATATTTTTAGATAATATGATAAATATGTTAGATTTTTTTATTGAAAAATTTGATGATTTAAAAAAAGAATACATGACACAAAATAAAAAGGAAATTTTTTAGTTCAGTTAGTTGTAAACTTAAAAAACTTAAATCACAATTATTTTTACATCATTAAAATAAAATTGAAAATTTGCAAGTTGTATGATACTTATGAAAATTAATAAATTAAATGGAATGCGAAAAATATATTTTTTATTAACAATTTGGTTTTGTTTTAATTCGCTTATTGCGTTTTCACAAAATCAAACTTATCAGCTTTCGCTACAGCAGTCGATAGATTATGCACTTGAGCATAATAAAACATTGCTAAATGCAAAGGATGAGATTACTTCATCAGAATTTAAAATTAAAGAAGCCAAAGCACAAGGGCTGCCTCAAATTGAAGGAGCATTAAATTATAATACATATTTTAATTATGAGATGAATATTGAATTTGGTGGTTCAAGTGAACCGCCAACTCTTAATTATAATGTTTTAGATTTTGGAGATTTAGAAATTTTGAAATTATTAAATAATATGTCGGCTGGCTCGTCTCAGGCAATTATTATGAACGACCAATTTAGTGGTAATGTTCAACTTTCGCAGTTGATATTTAGCGGTCAATATCTTGCTGGCGTTCAAACTGCTAAAATTGCAGGTAAATTATCAAAACAAAACCTTACACTTACTGAGCTTGATATTAAAGAAAATGTTACAAATTCTTATTATACAATTCTTATTACAGAACAAACATTAAATATTATCAACGGCAATATTGATAATATGAATGAAATATTAACTCATACATCAAATTTATATAATGCAGGGGTTGCCGAAGAAACTGATGTTGACCAAATAAAAGTTCTTGTTAATCAGTTAAAAAACTCCCAGAAATCCTTAGAGAGAATAGTCCAACTTAATTACAACCTTTTGAAATTTCAACTTGGAGTAGCTCCTGAAACTGATATAGAACTGTCGGAAAAGCTCGAAACTATTACAGAAAGTATTATTATAACTATCTCGTCTGATTTTGAAATAGCTAGTAATATTAATTATCAGATGATGGAATCGCAGATTGAGATAAAAGAAAAGCAGGTTGATATGCAAAACTGGGCTTATGCTCCTACTGTTGCAGGTTTTTATAGTTATACCGAAAAGTTCAAAACAACTGGTTTTGATATGAATCCTAATCATTTGGCTGGTTTAAGTATTAATGTTCCAATTTTTTCGAGTGGTGTTAGAAAAGCAAAAGTATCGCAAGCAAAAATTGAACTCGAAATAGCAAAGCGTAATAAGGAAATGCTTAAAGAACAATTAGAAATACAGCATAAACAACTCGTTTTTAATTTTTACAATGCTGCCGAAAATTATAATAATCAAAAAGAAAATACAACAGTTGCCAAAAGAGTTCTTAAAAGCATTGAAAACAAATACAAACAGGGAGTAGTTTCGAGTTTAGATTTAGTGCAGGCTAATAATAATTATTTATCGGCCGAAAATAATTATTTGTCGGCAGTACTTACTCTTTTGCAGGCACAAACCGCTCTAAACAAATTGTACAACAAATTATAATTTATTTGTGCTTATAAAAAAAATAATATTTAGTAAATGAACGAAATCAATAATTTAAACAATTTTAAACAAATGAAAAAAATACTTTGGATTTTTATTGCGGTTTTAACTATTATCAGTGCATGTAATTCTCCTAAAACTGAAGAAAATAAAACAACCAACAACATTGATACTACTGTTTATTCGGTTAAAACTATTGTTATTGAAAAACAACAAATAGCAAAAAGTATTAATTATACTGCCAATTTAATTGCTTTTGAAGAAATAAATTATGCACCTGCTTCGCCAGGCAGAATTGAAGAGATTTATGTTGAAGTTGGTGACAGAATTAGCAAAGGAAGTACAATTGCTCGTATGGATAAAACTCAGCTTATACAAGCTGAGGAGCAATATATGAATGCTAAATCAAATTTTCAACGAATGGATACATTGTATAAATTAAACAGTGTTCCAAAGCAGCAGTACGAAGCTGTGAAAACTCAGTATGAGGTTGCAAAATCAAGTTATGAATTTTTGTCGAAGAATACTACTTTAACATCGCCAATTAACGGTGTTGTAACGGGAAAATATTTCGAGAACGGTGAACTTTATTCAGGTGCTCCAAATACCGCTTCTGGCAAAGCTGCTATTATTACAATTATGCAAATTAATCCGCTAAAAGCTGTTATAAATCTTTCGGAAAAGTTTTATCCATTAGTAAAAAATGGTATGCAAGCTAATGTACAAGTTGATATATTCCCTGACAAAGATTTTAAAGCTCAAGTATATAAAATACATCCCACTATTAATTCGAGTACCAGAACTTTTGAAGTTGAACTTACTGTTAATAATAGTGATGAAAAATTAAGACCTGGTATGTTTGCCAGAGTTGATATGGGATTAGGCGAAACTGAAGCTTTTGTTGTTCCTGCAATTACTGTTGTTAAGCAAGAAGGAACTAATAATTATTTTGTGTTTAAAGCTAATGATGATAATACGGCTGATAAAATTTTAATAGACTTAGGTACACGATATGACGATAAAATTGAAATAATATCAGATAAAATAAAAGAAGGTGATAAGATAATTTTTGCCGGTCAAAATAATTTATTGAATGGTTCAAAAATTAAAATTGTTCAATAACTTTTACTAATCAATTGATTTAAAATATTTAAATAATATTTATATATGAGTATTTACGGAAGTTCTGTTAAGAATCCACTTACAACTATAATGGTGTTTTTAGCCGTTATAATTTTTGGATTGTATTCTATGTCTAAATTGCCTATTGATTTATATCCTGAGATAGAATACCCTGCAATTATGGTGTTTACTAGTTATAATGGTGCAAATGCAACTGATATTGAAACCAATATTTCGGAACCAATTGAAGATGCGTTGAATACTGTTAGTAATCTTAAAAATATTTCATCTACTTCAAGGGAAAATGTTTCTATTGTAACACTTGAATTTGAATATGGTACCGATTTGGATGCCGCTGCAAATGATGTTAGAGATGCTCTTGCATTTGTAACATCAATTTTGCCCGATGGTGCTGAAGACCCAACTCTTTTTAAGTTTAGTACTGAAATGATGCCTATTATGTTTCTTGCAATTACTGCCGACGAAAGTTACGAAGGTATAGAAAAAGAGCTTGAGAAAAAACTTGTTAATCCTCTCAACAGAATTGAAGGTATTGGCTCAATTTCTCTTGTTGGAGCACCAACAAGAGAGGTTGCTGTTAACATTGACCCACGCAGGATGGAAGCTTACAATTTAACTATTGAGCAAATAGGTGGTATAATTGCAGCCGAAAATCTTAATATGCCACTTGGTAATATTGAAATGGGCAAAATGAACTATCCACTTCGTGTTCAGGGTGAATTTGAAAGCAGTGTACAAGTAGAAAATATTGTTTTGGGTAATTTTCAGGGTAAGACAGTTTATCTTAAAGATGTTGCTGTTGTTAATGATTCAATCCGAAAAATGAGTTTTGACGAAAAAATTAATGGTAAACCCGGCATCAGAATGATAATTATGAAGCAATCGGGTGGTAATACTGTTAAAATTGCAAAGCAAGTTAATGAACAAATACCAAAACTCGCTAAAACATTGCCGGTTGACGTTAAAGTAATGCCAATTTTCGATACAAGCGAATTTATTAATATGTCAATTAACAACCTTTCAACAACTTTGATGTACGCCTTTATTTTTGTTGTTTTGGTTGTAATTTTCTTTTTAGGCAGATGGAGGGCAACGTTTATAATTGTTATCACAATTCCAATTTCACTTATTGTAGCTTTTATTTATCTTGGGTTATCGGGTAGCACTATCAATATTATTTCTCTTTCAGCTTTATCTATTGCTATAGGTATGGTGGTCGACGATGCAATAGTTGTACTCGAAAATATAACAAAACATATTGAAAGAGGAAGCACACCACGCGAAGCGGCAATATATGGAACCAATGAAGTATGGTTGGCTGTTATTGCTACTACATTAACGGTTGTAGCTGTTTTTTTCCCTTTAACTTTTGTTTCAGGGTTAACAGGTATTATGTTTAAGCAATTAGGTTGGATTGTTACTATAACTATTGTTACATCTACAATTGCTGCTATTACATTAACGCCTATGTTGAGTTCGAAATTTCTTGCAGTTAATTATCAGAAAAGAAAAAGTGGCAGATTTAGCCATCAACGTTTAGTTATACCTATTTTAAATAAAATTGATAATGCTTATGCCAAAATACTTAATTGGAGTTTATATCATAAAAAAATTGTAGTCTTTTCTACTTTATTAATTTTCATTATTTCTATAGCATTAAGCAGTGGAATTAAAACAGAATTTATACCTGAAACTGATGCAGGGCAAATTTCCGCTGAAATTGAATTACAGGCTGGTACCAGAGTAGATGAATCTAAGAAAATTGCAAGAAAAATTGAAAATTTTATTCAACAAAATATTCCTGAGCATAAGATTTTTTCAGTTTCAACTGGTGCAAATGATAAAGCTGGCTTTATGGCATTATTTCAGAATTCAGGTTCAAATGTTATTAATATAACAATGGCACTTGTTAAAACAGCAGAACGTGAACGTTCTTCATCTGATGTAGCTGATAAGTTGCGACAATACATAGCCTCTTTGCCCGAAGTAGTTAAATTTACTGTTGGCACAGGTGAAGGCGGTGGCATGGGAGGTAGCAATACTGTTGATGTTGAGATTTATGGACACGATTTTGACCAGACTACTGCTATTGCTAATGATTTGGCTGAGCGTATCAAAAAAATTGATGGTGCCAGAGATGTTACTATTAACAGAAAAAAATCAAATCCTGAACTAAGAGTTATTCTTGATAAAGAAAAAATGTCGAACGCAGGACTTAATACTGCTACGGTTTCTACTATATTAAGAAATAGAGTTTATGGTTATACTGCATCTCAATATAGAGAATCAGGAAATGAATACGACATACTTGTTAGATTTGACGAGAAATTCAGGAATTCTATCAGCGAAATTGAAAATATTGGCTTGGCTACTTCTATGGGATTTATAAGATTAGCTGATATTGCAAAAATTGAAGAAAGTTGGTCGCCACCAAATATCGACCGTAAACGCAGGGAGCGTATGGTAAAAATTTCTACTACCCCTTATAAAGTAGCTCTTGGTGAACTTGCTGAAAAAATTAAAACAGAAGTAGATAAAACTGAAAAACCATCAGGTATTTTAATGGACGTTGGCGGAGCTTACGAAGACTTAACTGAATCTTTTGCTGACTTAGGGCTGCTTATGCTTTTAAGTATTATGCTTGTATATATTGTAATGGCATCGCAGTTTGAGTCACTTAAAATGCCTTTAATAATTATGACTGCAGTCCCTTTTGCTTTTACTGGAGTTATTATTGCTTTATTAATAACTAATACTAATTTAAGTATTATTGCTGCGCTTGGGGCAATTATGCTGGTAGGCATTGTTGTAAAAAATGCCATTGTATTAGTCGATTTTATTAATCTTCAGATGGCAAGAGGTTATGAAATTGATGAAGCTATCAGCATTTCGGGGCGTTCACGTTTAAGACCTGTCTTAATGACAACTATTACAACTATATTGGGTATGTTACCACTTGCATTAAGTACGGGCGAAGGTTCTGAAATATGGAAACCAATGGGTATCTCTGTAATTGGTGGTTTAACTTTTTCAACAATAATTACATTGGTTATAGTACCAGTTGTTTATAAAATTCTTATTCGTAGAAATAAAAATAAAGTTGATAAACAAACTGTTGAAGCATTAAATTTTTAGAATCATAATAAAATACTGAGAATATGAAGGCTGTAATGATAATTTATAATCAGGCTCTTACTGAAAAAATTGAATATGTATTGAAAATGCTTAAAATAAAGGGGTTTACAAAATGGAACGATGTAATGGGTGCAGGCACAAATACAGGTGAGCCTCGTATGGGTACTCATACATGGCCCGAAATGAACTCATCAGTTTTAACAATTGTACCCGACGAAATGGTTGATGATTTACTTGATAAGGTTAATAAAATTGACAGTATTAATTATGAGGTAGGGATTAGAGCTTTTGTATGGAATATCGAACAAACTAATTAAATAGTAGAAGTATAATATTAATTAGTAGATATTTATATTAATTCAACTTATATAGATTTATTGAATATATTTTTTCAATGAAGCCATAAGTCTAGATTTTTGCTGATAGCCAATTAATTTTTCAACGACTACACCATTTTTAAAAATCAATAAAGCAGGTATACCTCTTATACTATAACGTCTCGAAATATTTTTATTTCTGTCGACATCTAATTTTCCAACTAAAGCATTATTCCCAATTTCTTTTTTGATTTCTTCAATTATAGGAGCTTGCATAAGGCATGGACCACACCATTTTGCCCAAAAATCAACCAAAGCAACACCCTGAAAATTGATTAGTGAATCAAAATTTGCTTCGGTTAAAACAATAACACCTTCGTCTGAGATTGAACGACCGCTTTGAGCATTAAGTTTTTGAGAATGATTTATAAATAATGTAATAGAAAAAAGAAATATTAGCTTTAATAAAATTCTGAACAATTTATTTTTAGCCATATTAGGTTTATTTTAAGTGAATACAAATTTACAATTAAAAAGAAATAATTGTATCAATTTTTGTGCCTTATTTATTTAAAATTAACAATCGTAATTCCTGAACCACCCAATTCAATTTGCTGGTCACGCATTTTTTTTACCTCTGTAATATTTGATAAATATTCTCTTACAGCTTGCCTTAATACTCCATTACCTTTGCCATGCAATATATATACTTCGTCTATATGTAATAAAATCGCATCATCAATATATTTATTAAGTAATTCAAGAGCTTCTTGTTTTCTGATGCCTCTTAAATCGAGCTGGTGCTTAAACATTGCTGCTTTTTCATTTATATTATCAGAAAAATTATATTTTTGAGTGTTTGCAGTCTTTGGTATTTCTGAATTTAATATATCAACTGTTTTAATATTTTCTAAAGGAACTTTCATTTTTATAACACCAGATGCCACAACTCCCATATTTCCTTTAATTTCAACAAGTTCGCCCATCCAGCTCTGCCCTGTTAGTTTTACCATTTCGCCTGCTTCAGGTTTTTTGTTTAAAGTTTTAATAAGAGGTTGTTTAAATAATTTTGAATTTGTATTTTTTTTGGGATTTGCCTTATTACTTGCTTTATTCTCTTCCGAAAAAACGTTTTTCTCATCAATTGTCATTTCCTGCTTAAGGGTTTCGATGTTTTTTCGTAATATTTTAATTTTTAAAGCATCAGCTTCGCTTTCCTTAATTTCACGTATAGTGTTTTCAATAATACTATTAGCATTATCCAAAATTTGCAGGGCTTCTTTTTTTGCTTTATTTAGTATTAAATCTTTATTATTTTCAAGTTGGTCTTTTAATAATGTGTATTTATCAATAATTTCTTTTAAGAATGAATCAGCAACATCAAGTTCTTTTTGTTTTTTTTCAAGTATATTGTTTTTTGCATCAATATCGTTAAGTTGTTTTTCAAAGTCAAGATGACTGTTTAAAGTTTTTTGAGCTGCAATTTTAAGCACTTCTTCGGGAAAACCAGTTTTGGCGGCTATTTCAAAAGCAAATGAACTGCCGGGGTTGCCTGTTTTTAAAATATATAAAGGTTTTAAATGTTTAATATCAAAAAGCATTGAAGCGTTAATGATACCAGCGTTATTGTCAGCAAGCAGTTTAATGTTGGCATAATGAGTAGTAACTATACCAAAAGCTTTTTTGTTGTTAAGTTCTAATAAGGCTGCTTCAGCAATAGCACCACCAAGTGAAGGTTCAGTACCTGCACCAAATTCATCAATTAAGAAAAGGGTTTTATTATCAGAATTGTTAAGAAAAAATGAAATATTTAATAAATGTGAAGAATACGTGCTTAGGTCGTTTTCAAGTGATTGATCGTCGCCAATATTTAGAAAAATATTATTAAAAACGCCCGCAACTGAATCGCCGTGTACAGGAATAAGCATTCCGCATTGTAACATATATTGATTAAGGCAAACTGTTTTCAGACATACTGATTTGCCTCCAGCATTAGGTCCTGAGATGACTAAAATTCTGTTGGTTTCGTCAAGGGCAATATCGGCTGGCACTACTTCTTTCTTAAGTTCTTGGTTAGTAATAATTAATAGTGGGTGTTTAGCCATAACCCATTTGATGACAGTTTTATCCTGAATTTTGGGTAAAACGGCATTAATGCTATTTGCAAATATTGCTTTAGCTCTAATAAAATCAATTTCGCCAAGCAGTAAATACGCATCTTCAATTATATCAAGGTCGGGACGAATTAAATCAGCAAAAAGAAGTAAAATCTTAATAATTTCTTTGCGTTCATCATTTTCAAGGTCTCTAATTTCGTTATTGATTTCAAAAACTTCAGAAGGCTCAATAAAAACAGTTTGTCCACTTGCCGATTCGTCGTGTATAAAGCCTTTTACTTGTCTTTTATAAGTTACAGGAACAGGAATAACAATTCTGCCATTACGAAGTGTAGGTTCGCTATCGTCGCTAACAAAACCGTCTTTTTTAGCTTGTGTAAGTATTTGCATTAGCTTACGCTCTGCCTTACCAATAAATGATTTTAGTTTGTTTCTAATAATTGATAAATTATCGGAGGCTATGTCTTTTATAACACCTTTTTCGTCTATAATTTTCCAAATTTCGTTGCTGATGTATGAAGGCAACTCAATTTCGCTTATTAATGAATGAAGTAAAGGATAATCAAAAGCATTTTTATCTTTAAAAAATTCAATACAATTACATATTGTATCAAAAGAAGCAGCAAGCTCTAGTAAAATTTCAGGTTCAGAGAAAGTACCTGGCGTTTTTAATCTTTTAATTTCAGGTATTAAATTATAATAATTTGAATTAGGAAAATTTTTATTTAATAATAATATAGAAGCCATTTCGGCAGTCATGCCACATTCGTTACTGATAAATTGAAAATCAGTTGAAAAGTGTATTTTTTCTACTTCTTCTTCGCCAAGCGAACAAAGACAATACTTTTTTAAATTTTGTTTTATGAAGTGAAAACCAATTTTATTTTCAAAACCACTGGGGTAAATCACAAATAATATTTTATAATTGATAATGTTTTAAATGAATACAAAAATAGTTTTTTTTTACATATTTTATTTTCAGAATTTTATAAATACTATATTTGCTGAACTTATGGATATAGTAAAAAAATATTTTCCTAACATTGATTCAAAGACTTATGAACGTTTGTCGAGTTTGCAGATGCTCTACTCCGAATGGAATCAAAAAATTAATGTCATTTCAAGAAAAGATATAGTTTTTTTTAATCAAAGGCATTTATTGCACTCATTATCAATAGCTTATTTATTGAATTTTAAATTAGGAACAATAATTATAGATGTTGGTACAGGAGGAGGTTTTCCCGGAATACCGCTTGCAATTTTTTTCCCTGAAGTAGAATTTTATTTAATCGATTCAATTGCAAAAAAATGTAAAGTATCGGAAGCTATAAAACAAGAATTACATTTAAATAATGTAAATATAATAAATGCAAGAGCTGAAAATTTTGTTCAAAAAGCAGATTTTATTGTCAGCAGGGCTGTTGCACCTATAAATACATTATGGAACTGGACATATAAGAATTTAAGTTCAAAACAAATAAATGATATTCCAAATGGCATGTTATGTCTTAAAGGAGGTGATTTAACAGCCGAAATTTCAGAAACAGGCTTAAAATCGAAAATATGGGAACTCTCAGATTTTTTTGAAGAAGATTTTTTTCAAACAAAAAAACTGATACATATATCGAAATAGAATATTTATTTTACTAATAATAAATAATTACTTTACCATCACCTGTATTTACACCAGCCTGATTGATTTGATTTGTGCCTGAGTTGTAAGAACCGCCACCACCA
>CAZDEU010000046.1:0-16774 GCA_964504265.1 uncultured Bacteroidales bacterium | reverse complement strand
GAGGCGATATTACTAACGAGAGTTATGATGCTAAAGATGGTATTCTAATTAATTCTGATTTCCTTAACGGGATGAATGTGAAAGATGCTATAAAAGAGGCAATTAAACAAATTGAAATAAAGAAAATAGGTAGCGGACAGGTTAATTATCGTCTTCGTGATGCAATATTCAGTCGTCAACGTTACTGGGGTGAACCTTTCCCTGTATATTTTAAAGAAGGAGTCCCTTATACAATTGATGAATCGGATTTGCCTTTGGAATTGCCTGAAGTAGATTCATTTTTACCCACCGAAACAGGTGAACCACCTTTAGCACGAGCTAAAAACTGGCATAATACTGAAGGTTTCCCTTATGAATTAAGCACAATGCCTGGTTTTGCTGGTTCAAGCGGTTATTATCTCAGGTATATGGACCCCAAAAATGACAATGAATATTTTTCGCAAAAAGCTAATAATTACTGGCAAGATGTCGATTTATATATAGGTGGTGCCGAGCATGCTACAGGTCATCTTATTTATTCTCGTTTTTGGAATAAATTTCTTTACGACATGAGCTATGTTTGTAAAGAAGAACCTTTCAAAAAACTTATAAATCAAGGAATGATACAAGGTCGCTCCAGTTTTGTTTACAGAGTTAAGGGCGAAAATAAATTTGTTTCATATAATCTTAAAGATAATTACGATACAACTCCTTTAAATATAGATATAAGTCTTGTAAATAACGATATATTGGATATTGATAGTTTTAAAAAATGGCGTCCCGAATTTGCTGATGCGGAATTTGTTCTTGAAAACGATAAGTATGTTTGCGGAAATGCAGTTGAAAAAATGTCAAAATCATTGTTCAACGTTGTTAATCCTGATGAGTTAATTGAGAAGTACGGAGCCGACACTTTAAGATGCTACGAAATGTTTTTAGGACCTATTGAGCTTTCAAAACCTTGGGATACTAACGGTATAGAAGGTGTGTTCAGGTTTATTCGTAAATTGTGGAGATTATATCATAAAGACGGTTTTGAATTTCATATATCTGATAATGAACCTAATAACGAAGAACTGAGAATTATTCATCGTTCAATAAAACGAGTTACTGAAGATATTGAACGTTTTTCGTTTAACACTGTTGTAAGTACTCTTATGATTTGTGTTAATGATTTAACAGAAATAAAATGTAATAATAAAAAAGTATTATCTGATCTTATTGTTTTAATATCTCCTTATATGCCTCATCTTGCCGAGGAATTATGGCAAAAAACAGGATACGAAAACAGTGTTATTAACGCCGAATTTCCTGTTTATGAAGATAAATATATTGAAGTAAATAATTTTGTTTATCCAGTTTCATTTAACGGCAAAATGAGATTTAAAATTGAATTACCCAAAGATATGCCAGTTAAAGATGTTGAGCAAGCGGTGTTAGCAGCTAAAGAAACACAAAAATGGCTTGAAGACAAACAGGTCAAAAAGATTATAGTAGTACAAGGTAAAATTATTAATGTTGTTGTTTAATAAACAATATTCTAATAAAAAATGTATTTAATCAGAATTTAATCATATTTCAACAATACTTTTTCTACTTTGGTCTTGCTTGCTTGTAATATTCTTAATTTGAAATTTTCAATTATTATTTCATCTCCTTGTTTGGGAATACTTTGATGATAGTGTAATATAAGACCAGCAATTGTTTCATATTCTTCCGAAACTGGTAATCCCATATTATATTTCCCGTTAAGATAATCTATCTCTAACCTGCCCGATAAAACAAATTCATTTTTGCCTGTTTGTTTTTCTACTAATGTTTCAACATCGAACTCATCGTTAATTTCGCCAACAAATTCTTCAATTATATCTTCAATAGTAACAATACCCGAAGTGCCGCCAAATTCATCAACAACAACTGCAAGTTTTTTATTTTGCCTTATTAGTTTTGTCAATGCTTTGCCCGAAGCCATTGTCTCGGGCAGATAAAGTACAGGTTTAAGATAATCTTTTATGTTATTCGGATTCTTAAACATATCGTATGCGTGTACATGTCCAATAATATTGTCAATGCTTTCAGAATATACAAGAATGTTAGAATGACCCGATTTTGTGTAAAGTTCCTTTAAATCTCCTATTGATTCCTTATCTTCAATAGCAATTATTTCTGTACGTGGAATCATACATTCGCGCAATTTTGTTTTTTTAAGATTAATGGCATTCTGAAACATTAAAATTTCTTCTTCTGTGTTTTCAGCAAAATTGTCAGGAGAAAATTCATTAACAAAATTTTCGAGGTCAACAGTGCTAAAAATATATTTTTGTTTGTTCAGATTTTCTCTAAAAACATATTTTAAAAAAAATTCCGATAAACCAACAAATAAATATATCAAAGGCAAAAGTATCCAGTATATAAACAAAAGAGGGAATGCAAAAAAACTCAGAATTTTATTAGGTTTAAGCCTAAATAAAGCCTTGGGTATAAATTCACCGAAAATTAATATTACAATTGTAGAAGCAAGTGTTTGAAATATAAGAATAAAAGTGTCATTTTTAATAGAATCAGGAAAATAGCTATCAGATAATGGCTGAAGCAGAGTTGCCATTGCAAGTCCATAAACAACAAGCGAAATATTATTCCCTATAAGTAAAGTTACAATAGTTTTAGAAGTTTTTTTAGCAAAAGAAGAAAGAATAATACCGCTAAACCGCTTGTTATTACTATCAAGTTCTATCTTTAACTTATTAGAACTAATAAATGCTATTTCCATTCCCGAAAAGAATGCAGACAAAAGTAATGTAATTATAACTGTAATCCAGACATCCATGCTGTTAAAATAATGACAAATTTACATAAAAAATTAAAATCTTAATATGGAAAAATTATAAACCGCCTAAAGCGAATTAATATATTTTTAAAAGTTCAATATAAACCCTTATAAAATCAATATATATGATAATATAGTATATATTATTCTTCAAGTTCTTCTTCAATTTCAATAGAGCCTGTAGGATTTAATATTTTCCATTTATCGAATCTTTCATCTGCCTCCATACCATCACCAAATAAAATTTTATCTTTAGTAGTAATTTTAACGAACTGGTCGGAATAAATAATTTTTTTTTCGGTATCCCACACTAATCGTTCGGTATCAAGTCGTTCACCTTTATCGTTAACAACAATTACATTTTTACGGGCTTCAAGTTTATTATCATTATCATAACTTTTAGCATATTTAGCTGTAAGCCACGAATTAGCAATAAGAGCGGAATCAAAAAAGAAAACTTTAACACCAATAGGCATCTCCATATATTGTTTTTCTTTGTCGTATCGCTTAATAAGAGGAGTCTTAACTAACACTTGTACTCTCCCTGAATCGCTATAAAGCATTTCTCCATCTGTCATTATTTCAGTAGGGAAAGTGTCGCGTAATCCAATTTCTCGTATTGTCTTCATGTCGTTTTCGCACGAAACAGAAAAAAAAACAATTAAGAATACCGCCCACCAAATTGTAATTTTAATCGTTAAAATGCGAAAAAACATATTTAAAAAAATTAATTAAATTATCTGGCTCTTATAGTAGTTGTTTCATTTATCCAGCATCCTACATTATAACTATCGCCAATATTTTTCTGGTTAAAAAATATAGTTTCATTATCGGGGAATAAAGCAGAATATTTTGAAATTCTAGCGCTTGCTTCATTTTTAACATTTTCAGAATTAGAAACATTGCGTGCCTTAATGTATTTATCAACTGCAGCCCAATAAGCAGCTCTTGAAGAAATATCGTCAGAGCCACAACTTGAAGCACTTGAGGCATACATATCACCAATTATTATATAAGGTATTCCATCAGTAGGATTATTTTCAGCACTTTGCAAAGCTGCAGTTCTCGCTTTTTGAAACTGGTTCAACAGTCTGTATGTTTCAGCAAGCGATAAATAACTTTTAGCTTTATTTTCTTTATCTTCGTATAATTCGGCTGCCTGAGCAAAATAATTTGCTGCTTCCTGATATTTTTTTTGATTAAAGTTCATATTACCCAAAGAATAAGCAGATGTAGCAGACGGTTGTAATTTATGAAGTTGTGAAGCTGCTTCATAATATAAAGGGGCATCAGTGCATTTTTGCTTTTCAAAAAGCGAAACAACAAGAGTTAACAAATCAGCATCCTCAGGATTTTCGTTAATTTTTTTAGTAAAAACAGAAACCAAATCAGAGCATTTAGCCCAAGGAGCAAACAAATTATTAACAGCCGTTTTAGCCGAAGGGTAATAAACAGTATCGGCAGGGTTGCTTTTAATATTATAATCAATAAGACTTATAACAGGCGAATATGTATCAATAATTAAAGCAGTATCTGCTAATCCATCTTTTACCATTCTTATAGTATATTCAAAATAATAAGTTAATACAGCCGAAATTGATTTTTCTTTTTCTAATTCAACTGAACGTTTTAGAGCTTTATAAATATCAGTTACGTTATCGGGTCTGTATTTTCGTAAATCAATAGCTTTTCGTCCCAGCACACTACCTTCGCTACTAGTTCTATTGTGCCCAAAATATTCAATACGTTTATCGTAAACCATCATTAGTGTATCTACAAATCTTTCTTTTTTAACTGAATCTTTTTCTTTACCAATAAAATAATTAATAATATTTGAACCTCTGATAAAGAGATTTTCGCTTGATTGTGGGCAGTTCAAAAAACACCATCTCCATGAGGATAGGGCGGCGTTAAAATTTCTTTGGTCATAAAATTCTTTGTAAAGCGAAAGATTTTTAACACATTCAACACTATCAGAAGGAGTATTTCCATATTTGCCTTGAGCATTAACATTGCCTGCAAATAAAGCTATTAAGACACCAAGTAAAAAGATATTTTTCATTAAATTAAACATAACATTAAATTTTTAACAATTAATCGTATTTTTTTCTCAAAAACCATTTTTCATGAATCGAAAACCCAAAAGTTATTCTACCATATTGTTCTCTTATTAAATTATTCTCTTTGGTTCCCCTTTGTCCAAGCTCAATTCCTAAATTAACAATCGATTTTGAACGTTTTAATGGTAATCCTAAACCAAAACTTATACCAAATTCATTAATCTGAGTATTTTTAAGCTGCAAATAACTATTTCCGTAATGGACACCGAATCGGTATTGAACTTTTTTAAAGTAGGTGGCTATAGAACTCAGCGAAGGCACAAACGCAAAACCTATACTAGCCTGTAAACTGTTTTTTAAAGAATCTTTTACGCCAAAGCTATTATAATCAGACCAGTTTTGCCATCCAATATCAGCACCTGCCATCCATTTTTCATTATTTTTTATTAAAAACCCGCCATTAACGTAAGAAGGGAGCATTAAATGACCTTTTTCGCCAGTAATATTATAAACTGTGTCTTCAATAACTTCATAGCCTGTGCTACCTGTATTAAATCTTTCGGCTATAGTATTTTGTTTAGCATTTAATTTTGAAGATGTTCCAAAAGAACTTCCAACACATAAATTTAATCCCGATTTTAATGTATGCTCATATTGTAGCCCCCAGTCAAGATTTATGTCATTTACAATAGTATAATTTTTAATTCTTACATCAAATATTTTATCTGAATCAACAAAAACGGCTGACCTTATTTTATCCATAGAACCAAATAAAATAGACACATTAACCCCTGCCGAAAAGTTCTTAAACAGCTCAAAAGAATTTCCCCAATAAAACCTGTTGATACCGCCTTTACCTTCATAAAGATAATTTATATTGCCAATACTGTCAAGTTTATCGGAATTTAAAATATTATATCCTGTATTACTAAAAGGTACAAGCCCAAAGCTACTTCCCCACCATTTATTAACAGGGAAACCAAAAAGCAAATAACCTAAAGTTGTGTAATTATAATATTCGGTAACATTATTAGTTTGCAGTGAATTAAAATAACTGTTAAGCCCCACATCAAAAACAAAAGAATTAGTATCGAAAGCAGTATAAGAAGCCGGATTAATATAATTAATTGTTGCTTCGTTTCTAAAAGCTGAGTTAAGGCCTGTTAAGCCTAAATTATGACCAAAGCGTCCTTTTTGCAAATCGCCTATGCCATATCTTGAATAAGGAGAGCTTATACGCGTTTGTGCTTCAGCAAAAATTGTCGAAACTATAAGGCATATTATCAGAAAAAATCTTTTATTTAACATTATATTCAAGTATTAGGTTTAAACCTTTAATAACAAGATTTGAAACTGCAAATATGGGACTTTTTATATTTTTTTCAAAAAAAACTAAATCACCGCCACTAAAAACGACTTTCAAATCTGTATATTGTAATTTATATTGTTGTATTACACCTTCAGTTTCAGTAATAATACCATTTAACACACCCGAAAGAATTGATTTTTCAGTTGAAGTACCAATCAGCTCAAATTCATTTATTTCATTTATTAACGGCAATTTTTTTGTAAAATTATATAAAGCTCTGAAGCGCATAATTAATCCAGGTGAAATTGCCCCACCAATATACTCACCTTTATTATTAACGAAATCATATGTAAGACAAGAGCCTGCATTAATAATTAAAATATTGTTTTTAGGAAACATATTATAAGCAGCCACTGCACAGGCAAGACGGTCTTTGCCAAGAGTTTCTGGAGTGCTATATTTATTTATTAATGGTATAGGCGTAGAACAATCAAATTCCAAATAATTGAATTTTTTTTCGATATAATTCTTAAGTTTTAAAGGAAAATCAACGACTGAAGATATTATTGCATTGCCCAAAATCTTATTTTTTTCGATATAATTAATAACAGTATCAGATGTAGCTTTTTCATAAGTTTTAAAGCTGACAACATTACCCGAATTAAAAACAGCAATTTTCTTTAAAGTGTTACCATAATCTAAAATTAAATTATTTTTTGTCTGATTTACAATCATTTATTTTTTTTTTGAAAATATTTTTGAATTATAAAAAAATATTTTATACTTTTGCAAAACATTTAAAGGTGTCGTAGCTCAGTTGGTAGAGCAACGGACTGAAAATCCGTGCGTCACTGGTTCAATTCCAGTCGACACCACTAATTTAAAAACAACGCCTGATTTATCAGGCGTTATTTTTTTAAGTTTTGCTTTAAGCATAATATATTATTCTCATTTTTATTCTGCAAAGGTATCATTTCTTTATTTATTTTTTTAAGATTTTTATTTTTTAAAAAAAATATCTTATATTTGTGGTAAATTATTAATTTTAAAAAAATATTTTTCATGAAAAATCTAAAACTTGTTTTACTGAAAATCAGTTTTATTGTTGTGTTTGCATTAATGAGTAATTCTATTTATTCACAAGGTGCAGCAGTTAACACAACTGGAGCTAATGCAGATCCTTCTGCTATGCTTGATGTTAATAGTTCTGATAAAGGAATGCTTATCCCAAGAATTAGCTTGAGCTCTACTACTGTTTCTACACCTGTTACAACTCCTGCTACAGGATTAATGGTTTTTAATACTGCAACAGTAGGTGATGTTACGCCAGGTTTTTATTATTGGGATGGTAGCCAATGGCAACCAATTGGTGCTGGTGGCACATCAGATGCTGATTTAAGGAGAATTAAAACCTACATTTATACAAATGCTGGCGGTCATTAATAATTGATTGATATATTTATCAATTTAAATTATTAATTACATTAAGAATTGTTTAGTATAAATATATGATTTAGTATCATATATTTATATTTAAATGTATATATCATAATATATTTTCAATAAATATGAAAGGTATATCGGTAATTATATGCTGTTATAATAGCGAAAGAGTAATTGACCGTTGTTTAAAACATATATTTAATCAAAAAGTTAGTAGTGATTTTGCATGGGAAATCATTGTTGTTAACAATAATTCATCCGATTCTACATTGCCTTTTGCTTATGAAGCAGAAAAAAAGTATAATGTAAGAAAAGTAAAATTTACAGTAGTTGATGAATTACAACCAGGTCTTATTCATGCAAGAAAGAAAGGTCGGGATACATCTTCTTATGAATATTTGTTGTTTTCGGACGATGATAATTTTTTAAATGAAAATTATGTAGAAACAGCCTATGGAATAATGGAAGGTAACCAACAAATCGGAATTGCTGGCGGTTTTGGCATAGCTGAATTTGAAAATAAAAACAAAACATTAGAATGGTTCGAGAATCATAAATTATCGTATGCAGTTGGGGCGCAAGCAAATAATAGCAGCGTAGCTAAAGAAACAAATATTGTTTACGGAGCTGGCATAGTTATTAGAAAAAGCGTTTGGCTAAAAATTGAACAACTT
Source organism: uncultured Bacteroidales bacterium (assembly GCA_964504265.1). Classification (GTDB taxonomy): domain Bacteria; phylum Bacteroidota; class Bacteroidia; order Bacteroidales; family JAKIYJ01; genus JAKIYJ01. The sequence goes on along the minus strand of CAZDEU010000046.1, from coordinate 8,482 downwards.
GGTTTTAAAAATCTTTTGTTTGGGCGTAAAGGTAAGAAACTCTTTGCGGGGGAGGATACAGAATTATGTTTTGCATTTCGCCTTGCAGGTTACAAAGTTTATTATGACCCCTCACTTATTTTTCATCATTTAATTGCTGATAAACGTACTACTAAAGACTATTTACAGGGAATTTATTTTGGATTTGGAAAATCAAATCTTGTGCTTGGTATTTATGAACAATTATTAAATAGCGATGTTAATCCAAGAACAAACAGCAAATTCCCATTGTGGATTAATAGATTTTTTTATTTAAGAAAAGTTCTTAGTAAACATAAAAAAGAACACAAAAATCCTGAACCTTTTTCTAACGAATGGAGCAAGCAAATTGAATTACAAGGACAAATAAAAGCAATTTGGGAATTGCGGTACCATTATGATATGTATTTTGAAAAAATATTATCTTTTAAAAAAGCTGTTAAAAATATTGAAAAAACATACTAACAAATCATATTTAATAAATCATATTTAATAAGCTAACATATGTTAATAATCTAAATACAAAATAAAATATTTTTAAGCCAGTACAAAATCAATAAGTTTTCGCGAAAGGTCTATACGATGTACTTTAACTCTAATATTATCGCCAAGTTTATATTTCATACCTGTTCTTTGACCGTAAATCAGATAGTTTTCTTCATCTAATAAATAGTAATCGTCGTATAAATTGCGAAGAGGAATCATACCTTCGCAATGATTTTCATTTAATTCGACGTAAATCCCCCACTTACTTACACCCGAAATATGTCCTTCGAACTCGGATCCCATACGTTCAGATAAATATTCTGCCTGTTTATATTTAACAGAAGCTCTTTCGGCATCACTTGCTTTTTTCTCCATATCAGACGCATGAATGCAATATTGTTCATATTCATCATTGTCTACAGATCTACCGCCAATTAAATATTTTTCTAACAGTCGGTGAACCATAAGGTCGGGATAACGGCGTATAGGACTAGTAAAATGAGTATAAAAATCGAAAGCCAATCCATAATGCCCGATATTTTCGGTTGAATAATGAGCCTTAGCCATAGTGCGAATAGCAAGACTTTCAACCATATTTTCTTCAGCTTTACCTTTAATATTTTTAAATAATTTATTTAGCGAAGAAGCTAAATTACGACGTGTATCAAGTTTAATATTATAACCAAGTTTGCCAATAAAAAGTGCAAAATCTGTAATTTTTTCTGATGAGGGTTCATCATGAATTCGGTATACAAAAGTAGGAGGCTCTTTTTTACCAAGCACTTTTCCAATACGTTCAGCAACCATTTTGTTAGCAAGCAACATAAATTCTTCAATCAAATGATTAGAATCTTTCATTTCTTTTATGAAAACATCAATAGGTTTCCCGTTTTCATCAAGTCTGAATTTCACTTCTTGAGTTTCAAAATTAATAGCACCTTTAGCAAATCGGTCTTTTCTTAATTTTTTAGCTAACTTTTGTAAAGCAATAATTTCGTTTGAGCAATCACCTTTGCCTGTTTCAATTACTTTTTGAGCTTCGTCGTAAGTAAAACGCCTGTCGGACATAATTATAGTTTTACCGAACCATTCGTCAATTACATTGGCATTTTCGTCCATTTCAAAAACTGCCGAAAAACACAATTTTTCTTCTTTAGGTCTTAAAGAGCAAACGTTATTGCTCAGTTTTTCGGGCAACATAGGAATAACTCTGTCGACAAGATAAACAGAAGTACCTCTTTCGTAAGCTTCTTCGTCGATAGCCGAGCCAACTTGTACGTAATGAGAAACATCGGCGATATGAATCCCAACTTCCCAGTGTCCATTATCTAATTTTCGCATTGAAATTGCGTCGTCAAAGTCTTTGGCATCGTCGGGGTCAATAGTAAAAGTAGTAATCATTCTAAAATCACGTCTTTTACGTATTTCTGATTTTGAAATATTAATTTCAATTTTTTCAGCTTCTTTTTCAGCCTGTACCGAAAACGATAAAGGGAAATCGAAGCCCGCAAGTATTGACAACATTTCAACATTATTGCTACCTGGCATACCAATTACGTCAATAATTTCGCCGAAAGGATTTTTTGAATTTTCGGGCCAATCAATCATTTTGCCAATAACTTTTTCGCCATTTTTTGCACCGCCAAGTTTTCCGGGTGGTATAAATAAATCGACCGTAATATTTGTATTATCAGGTATTAAAAATCCGTAATCATTCAAAACTTTAATAATGCCAACAAATTGAGTTTTAGCTCTTGAAATAACTTCAACAATTTCACCTTCAGTTTTTCGATTTCTTCTTTTAGGGAAGAGCAAAACCTTGACGGTATCGCCATGCATAGCCTTGTTAGTGTTATTAGATGAAATATAAATATCTTCACTTCCGTCTTCAGGAATTATGTAGGCTTTACCAGTCTGTTTCATATCAACCTTGCCAATAATATAAAACTTATTGGTAATCCTATCGTTATCGTGCTGAGGGTTTAGTTTATATTTCCCTTTTTTGTCGTCGTATAATACACCTTCATTATTTAACTTTTCAAGATAATTCTTTATTAATTCGCGTCCAGCTTTATCCTTAACACCAAGTGCATGCGAAATTTGTTTGTAATTATACCCAGCAAATGGATTTTTAAGAAATAATGCTATAATGTTGTTAAATAAAGGAGATTCCGTAGGGTTTTGTTTTTTTTTTGCCATATTTTATATTCTCAACTTGCGAAGGTAATGAATTTTTTGAAAATATCATTAATGTATCAAAAACTAACGATTGGTTAAAAAAACTAAAAAACAAATATTTTATATTGTCAATATGGCATCAGTTTATAACTCTTACAAGTTTTTTGTTAATTACAAACCCGTTTTCAGTGTGAATAACAATATTATATATTCCAGATATTAATATATTAGTATTAATTTGAATTAAGTTATTGTTATTTATAATAGAAATATTGTCAATTCTTTTACCCAACATATCTAACACTTCAATATATGTTATTTTTATATTTCCATTAATATTAATATAAGCATCGGAAGATGTTGGATTAGGATAAACATCACTTATAAAGCCAGAAAACGTTTCATGTAAAGCTGGCAAAGAGGCTTCAATGTTAGTACCGCTGACTGTAATCAGAACTTTAAAATTATCTGTGTTGTTTTCATCTAGTACCACTGTTGCAGGGATTGCGGTTAATCCGGGTAATTCGGGGTGTATTTTATACTCACCTAAAGCAATATTATTAAACATAAAACCGCCATTAGCATCTGAAAATGTGAACATTAACGGGGTATTATTATTGGCATCAAGTAAAAATATGAGAAGATTTTCATAAGGATTTCCAGAATCAAGTGCTTTGGGTAAAGTTGAAACCACATTTCCGCCAATATTTCCAGGTCCATTACTAGGTGAAGTATTGCTAAAAGACGAAAGACTGATATTATAAAAAGCAGTTGAGTTGCTATTCAGGTAAATTAAATTAGCACCTGTCCAATATATCACATTTCCGTAGTAAGTAGGTATATAACCAGATGATGTATTAGACGGCGTAGCTACAACAAAAGGATAAGCTAATACGGCGTACAGACCTGGCAATATATTATTAAAGCAGTAAACGCCATTAGGATTTACCGTAGTAGTATCAATTGGAGTAAAAAATGATGTTAGTGAGTCAATAGAATAAAGTACCACATAGACATTATTAACTGTATTAGTACCAGCCGTAATTAAACCGCAAAGAGAATTGCCTGTATACACAGTATCGCAATAAGTTGAAGTGCAACCTGAATCAGTAGCAATAGTAAGGCAAACATTATAATATCCATTTGAGGTAAATGTATGAATTGGATTCTTTATAGTAGAATGCTGCCCATCATTAAAATCCCAGTAATAAGATGTAATATTGCCAACTGAAGTATAAGAAGAATCAGAAAAATACACAATATTTGCCTGATTAGCAGAAGTATTAGCAATAAAATTAGCTTGACAAGTAAAAGTACTTGGACCAGGTATATTATTCGGCGGACATATATAAAAGTCGGTTATAAGTGGCGAATTAGTAGAAACTTTTGTTTGCGAATGAAACACATTTTGACAATCGTTTACACCAATTTCAAATAAAACCTGCATACTACTCGAAGGCAAAGAAACATTATCTTCATAATATCCATTATTATCAGTAAACACTACATTAAAATAAGAAAAAACGCCGTTAGTCTGTTGCGTTGAATCTACTTCAATAACTACAGCTACGTTAGCAATAGGCAACTGAGTGCTATTGTTATAAACATGACCACTTATCACAACCTGAGCGTTCATTGACGTTTGTATTAAAACAATAAGTAAAAACACAAATATTGAGTAAATTATCTTTTTCATATTTTTTATTTTTAAAATAAATACTTATTTTTATAAAGTTAATATTAAACCATATTTAAGTCCAATAGCGTAGGGGCTGCGTTTAGTACCAGGTGCATTTCTGTCGTATAACGACGACGTATATATACGAACTGTGGGTTCTATTGAAAAAGTAACAGCATTTGATATTTTATAATCTACTCCAACTGCGAGGAGGAAATTGAAATTATTTTTTGCTCTATCGGGTGTTTTTTTGCTTACATCTAATATATTAGCATTTTCATCAGAATATATTATTTCAGGATCATTTTTATTTAAAAGATAATTATATGCTATTCCTCCTTTAATAAAGTATTTAACCCTATCGACTGAGTGCGAATAGCCCATCCAGAAAGGGATTTGCAGATAATTATACACATGTGATTTTTGAACAATAGTAGTACTTTTTAAAGTATCGTAAACATTAATAGTATTTGAAGTATAAATTGGAGTAATAATTCCGCCAATTGTATCGTAACCAGTTATCTGAACATCTTGATATGAAGCTGTTTGTTGGTATTTTTCATATTCAACTTTAAAATTTAGTTTATCAAGTGACTGCAATATCCCTAACCCGCTTTGTATAAAGAAGCCTGAAAAGTCATATTTGCCCGAAATTTCATAAGCATAAGCATATTTATTGTTATTAGTAGCAAAAACATCAGTATAAAAAGGATTTACAATTATTTCGGGAGTAATATGAACTCCAAAAGTCCATGGTTGCCTTTTTCTGTAATCGTCGGGGGGAGGCATATCAGTAGTTTTTTCAATGTCAGTTAGTGGCTTCTTTAAAATATCAGAATCTAATGATGTAGCTTTCTTATTATGTTTGTCTTTATTTAAAAAATTGTGTTCATTTTTAACAGTTTCAGTAATATTATTTTTCTGAAGCATTTGTTGGTTTGAATCTTTTTGTTGATTTAGCTCATAATTTGTATTAGTATTATCATAATTATTGGTATTATTTGAAGCATTTGAATTTTGAATATTATTAGAAGTGTTATTTGATTTATTAAAATAATCATATTTTATCGATTTGTCTGATTTATTATTAGCTAAATTATTATTTTTATAAGATGTATTATTTTTATTATAATTGTTATTTTGAGATATGTTTATTAAATTATTTACATCATCATAATTTTTATCATTTTCTTCAATAATAGTAATTAATGTATTATTATTTGAAATTAAATTATCATTAACTTCAGAAATTAAATTATTATAATTTTTGAAAGCCCAAGCTGTTTGTTTAGTATTATCATAACTAATATTTTCAATAAAATAATTAGAGAACCACAAAGTTGGTATTAGAGTAACAATTATTAATAATAAAATCACATTATTACGCGAAAAAAAACCAAAAAATAAAGGTTTATTTTTTTCGCGAGCAATCGATTTGGAAATATTATCCCAAAGTGCTGCTGGCGGCTCTATGGCATAATCTTCAAGTTTATCCTTGAACAGATTATCTATTGGATATTTAAGCAGATTGTTCATATAATTTAATATTATATAATTTTTTAACTTTCGCTTGCAACACTCCTCTTGCTCTTGATAGTTGAGATTTAGAAGTATTTTCAGCAATATTTAATTGTTCGCCAATTTCTTTATGAGAATAACCTTCAATAACATATAAATTAAAGACTATTCTGTAACCTTCGGGAAGTTCCTGAATTAGTTTAAGTAGTTCAGCTTCAGTAAGGTTTGAGATGCCGTCTTTGTCAAAAGTGTCATGTATATCAACGCTATCAATATCTATATCCTGAAAATATCTGACATTTTTACGATAATGGTTTATAGCTGTGTTTACCATTGTTCTTCTAATCCAACCCTCAAAAGAGCCATCGCCTCTGAATTTTTTTAAATTATTAAAAACCTTAATAAAACTTTCTTGCAAAATATCTTCAGCTTCCATTTTGTTAGGTGCATATCTAAGGCAAACCCCAAACATTTTTGACGCATAACGCCTGTATAGCAACTCTTGAGCAACAGGGTCATTGTCAATGCAACGTTTTATTAATTGTTCGGGTTCCATGCTTTAAATGTACGGATTAAATGCCACTTACACAAAAAATAAAAGACATTTTTTTTTAAAATGTGGTTGCACTAAAATATTGATATTATGCGAAATTCAGATTTATTTTTGAATGCATAAAACAAATTAAAAAAGTAAAATATATATGTTTAAACTATTTTATATATATATTTACATAAAATTTTAAAACAAAATATTATGAAAAAGACATTTTCTTATTTAGCTTTAACAATATTAATTTATATTATTTTTTTCGAAAATATTTCAGGACAACCTGTATTGACGGCAAATGGAATTATGCCTACTATTGGAGATAATTACTCAATAGTAATAAGTAATTATTTTAATGAAGGTAGCTCTGGCGCGAATCAAACGTGGGATTTTACATCTGCCAGCAATAACAGTGAACAGCCATACAATTGCATAACCTCTGCCTCAACTCCCTACGCATCATCATTTCCTAATTCAAATATTGCTACAATAGCTGTTGGTGAAAATTCTTATGCGTATTATGAGTCAACTACATCTGAATGGTTACAGTGGGGAGCTGTTTCTTCAACCGGCATATCAATAATTTATAGTAATCCCGAAAAATTATTAAATTTCCCCTTTGCATACAATAATACATATACCGACACATGGAAATCGTCTTTTGTTAATGCGTCAATGCAATATTACAGAAAAGGTACAACTACTGTTACAGCTGATGCTTATGGAATATTAAAAACTCCCAGTGGAACATTTAATAATGTTTTAAGATTACACATGCTTCAAGTCTATTCAGATTCTGTTTATTATTCAGGAATGTCGTATATTATAAACTATCAAAACGATGAATATCTTTGGTATGCAAATAGTTATAAAAACGCTCTTGCTTTTACTACATCTTTTACATCCGATTTATCTTCAACTCAACAATCAGGTTATCTTTTAACATCAAGTTCAAATATTTCTGAAAATGACAATAAATCTCAAAACATAAATATTTTTCCTAATCCTGTTGTTGATGAAATAAATATTGCTTTTAAAGATAAAACGAGTAATGACATTATTATTAGGATTTATAATAATTTTGGAAAATTAATCTTAAATAAAAAAGTAGAATCATCCTTTTTAGGCACCGTAAAACTTAATGTAACAGACTACAAATCAGGAATTTATTTTATTCAGATTTTTAAAAATGGAATTTTATTTAACAGTAATAAATTTGTAAAGATGTAAAATTCAGATAATGCTGTTCGTTTTTCTATTTAAGATTTTTAATTAACATAAAGCTTATACCACTGATGCGTGTTGTTATCAGTACAAATCAGTAATATTAGTAAAATTATTGTTTTGTTTAAATAAATTAAACGTTAAATATTTAATATACATTATATATCTATAAAATATGCAAATTATTAATTGTCATTCTAAAATTAATTGCATGTCATTAACTGTATTTCTTTGTATTTTTTTTAGCACTTCAAAAATATATTTAACCTATTTTTATTAACTTGCACTAAAAATTTTATAACACATCAATTTTAGTTATGCAACTTTTAATAATTAATATTAAAGAGCTTTTTGTTATTGAAGATAATACTAAAATCAAGCTTTTCGGTAAAGAAATGGATAGTTTATCATCTCTTAAAAATGCTTTTTTATTTTGTGATAATGGCATCGTAAGTGATTACGGAATAATGAAAGATTATAATTTTTCTGTTGTTAAAAATTCACCTGATATCGAAATCATTGATGCTGCAGGCAAAATCATTATCCCTGCTTTTTGTGATTCTCATACACATCTTGTTTTCCCTGCCAGTCGCGAAGGTGAATTTGTTGATAAAATTAAAGGGCTTTCTTACGAAGAAATTGCTAAAAGAGGTGGGGGAATATTAAATTCTTCTAAAAAAATCAAAGAAATTTCTGAAGAAGATTTATATAATAACAGTTTTGAGAGGTTAAATGATGTAATGAGTTATGGCACAGGCAGTATTGAAATTAAAAGTGGCTACGGGCTATCTACCGAACAGGAATTAAAAATGTTAAGAGTTATCAAAAAATTA
>CAZDEU010000045.1:0-16857 GCA_964504265.1 uncultured Bacteroidales bacterium | reverse complement strand
CATAACGTAGTAAAATGTTGTGACCCGTGTTATCCATTTAAATTGGCTACAACTAACTTATACCCGCATGTTTTAATGTTTTAACATATTAAAATAGTTGTATAGGTCTGATAAAATTAATTAAAATATTTTTCAAATGTATAAAATATTTTATTAAGTTTTACAAAATTTATTTACAAACTATCAAAAGGCGATTTAATATTTAATAAACTTTTTGTAGAAACATGTGTATATATTTCGGTAGTCCTGCTGCTTTTATGACCTAATAATTCTTGAATATATCTTAAATCTGTACCATTTTCGAGTAAATGTGTAGCGTAACTGTGCCTTAACCAGTGCAATGTTACTGGCTTTTTTATTCCTGCCTTTGCTATTGCCTGTTTTAGCACACTCTGCAAACTTTTTGCACTGTATTGTTCTCCTGGTACTTGTCCCTCAAATAGCCACTTTTTAGGCTTGTACAATTTGTAATATTCACGTAATATACTTAATAAGCGATCTGACAAAGGAACTATCCTGTCTTTTTTGCCTTTTGCATTTTTTATCAAAAGTAAACCTCTTTTACTCTCAATATCAGCAGGTTTCAGATTTAATAACTCGCTGCGTCTAAGTCCACATGCATATATTACCGATAACATAGTTCTGTGTTTTGTATTACGTAACGAGTTAAGTATCATCGAAACTTCTTTCTTGCTCAATACGTTTGGCAATTTATGCTCTCTGCGTGGTCTTTCAATTTTTTCTATTTCTATTTTATAATTTTGCGTTTTGCTATAAAATAATTTTATAGCATTAAGTATCTGATTTTGAAACGAAGTGGAATAGTTGTTCGAGATAATATAATGATTATTAAAATAATCAATATCTTTATTTGTCAATTCAGCAGGCGTTTTCCCTTTAAAAAAACAAAAAAATATTTTTATTGCTTCTGTGTAAGTTCTAATAGTGTTATCGCTATACCTTTTTTGTACCAGCCAACTCTTAAAATTGTCAATTTCTTTTAATGCAACTTCAATATCTGAAATCGATTTACATATTGTAGTTTTAGAAATTTTATTTTCAAGCTTTTCTTCGTTTTTCTTTTCATCTTTATTTAAAATGATAATCGCTTTGCCTTCAATAAATTTTTTGAATTTATTATATGCCTCCTTAGTATATGGTATATGCCAACTATTCTGTGTTTTGCTCCATCTAATACCTTCAATGTTTTTAATAATTTCGGTTAGTTCTTTATTATAAGAAAAGGCTAATTTAATTCTCTTTTCGCCTTTATGGTATATAAGTTCAGTATTTATCTTAATAATATATTCCATTGTTATATAATATATATTTTAAATGGTTTTTATAATAATTTTCAAAATTACAAATAATAACTACTAAAACATAAAAATATCTTACTAAAAGCAATATTTTTTATTTAACTAATAACCTATATTGTATTATCTAATCTCTCGAACATTGAGTTTTTAATGATAAATTCTATAACACCAAAATAGGTGGCACTGTTCGAAACGTTATATCCTGCGACAATGCTTTGCCTTGCTGTATCCTGTCGGCCATGCCAATGCCATTGCGAAGGTTGCCCCCAATAATTAAACCTTTGTATTTTTTCTCAATTTCGTAAATGGCTCTAAAACGTTGACCGCTGTCGATACCATATTGAGGAATTGCTTTGTTATGTTTAATAATCTTAAATAAATCGGGATTAAAATCAGGAATAGAAAGTAAATCTTTACATTCTCTTTCAACTATTGTTTTAATTTCTGACTCATTCATTTCAGCAATATCGGGACGTCTGGCACCACCCATAAAAATTGTAACCAAAGCACCATTTTCAGGCGACCTGTTATTGAATAATGACGACATAAACAAAATACCAAGAATATCTCTTTTTTCTTTTGAAGGTATTAGTCCACCAAAACCATCTAATTTCATTCCTTCCCATTTTTTAAAACCAAGCGAAACTTCCCAAACCTGAGTATAGAGTAAATTATTAATGATATTTAATTTTTCGTTTTCAATAAAAGAAAATATATCTTTTAAAGCATAAGCACCAACAGTAGAAATAACCTTAGCTGATTTGACATTAAATTCTTCACCATTTTCATCAACAAAAGTTGTAATAAAAACATTGTCATCAGCCTTTACTTGAATATTTTTGGCATTAAATACAAAATTTTCTTTTCCCACTTTATGATGTAAAGCATTGATAAGCGAGAACATACCATTTTCAAAAGAAAAAACTTTTTTGCTAACTCTTTTCTCAAGAAGAGTTTTTGTTTCAAATTGTTTTTTAATAGAACCACCAATAAAACTACCATAATTTTGCTCAAGATTATAAAGTTTCGGCAGAGCGTATTTTGGAATAAGATAATCTGGATCACCTGCATAAACACCAAGAATAAAAGGGTCAACAGCATAATCAAGAAAGCTGTTTCCAAGACGGCGTTTTACAAAATCGGAAAGATTTTCGTGAGGGTTTTTGCCTTTGGCTCTGAAAGGTTCAAATAACACCCTAACCTTATCATTAAAAGTAAATAATGGAGTAGAAACAGCATCAATAAGTCCCATTGGCAAATGATGCCATTTCCCGTTTTTTAAAATATATCTTTTATTAACATTGCCACCGCCTGTTTCGAGAGAACATAAATCGGACAATTCGTCAAATAACTCTACAACTGTAGTATTGCCGATTACACCAGTATTAGGACCTTCTTCATAAATAAAACCATTTTCTGATTTTGTTGAAATAACTCCGCCAGCTTTTGGATTCTTATCAATAAGCAAAAAATTTTTACCTGCTTTTTTGAGATAATATGCTGTAGTTAAACCTGTTAATCCTGCTCCTATAACTACAACATCAGTTTCAGTATTTATCATTTTGAAAAATAATATTTTTAAAAGTTTTAATTAATAATTCGTGTGATTGAGGAATAATAACTCTTGCAACATTCGTAATCTTAATTTCATTTAACGCATTAGGAATAATTTCATTATCCAAATCATAAAGAGTTTCGAGATTTTCGGTAATAAAGCTAACAGGAACAAGTATTAATTCTTCAATTCCTTTTTCTTTAAGATTTTTAATTTCAGAAAATGTGTCAGGCTCAGCCCATTTTATTTTACCAATTTTTGATTGAAAACTGACACTATAATTATATCCAGTGTATCTTGATATTTTTTCGGCAAACGCTATAATATTATCGACATATTTATCACCTTTTTTAATATGGTAATTTGGAATAGAATGAGCACTAAAGAGTAGGTGAGGACTTAAAAAATTATTTTTCAAAGCAGTTATTTCAACTAAGTTTTGCCAGTATTTTATAAAAAATTCATCAAAAAAATAATCATTAATTATATCAATATTTACATATTTATTATTTTTATTATACTTCTTAATATCTTTAACAATACTTCCTGTTGTAGAAATAGAATTAAAAGGATATGCAGGAATTATAATTATATTTTTAATACCCATATTTTTAAAATCTTCTAAAGCATTATTTATTAATGGATTAGAATAAGAAAAAGCACATTTAACCATAAAATTAGCACCAAGCGAAGCAGATAAATTCTTCTTAATTATTTCCATTGCAGATATAAGAGGCGAACCACCAATTATTTCATATTTTTGCCACGATTTCTTGAATCTATTATTAGCAATTTTAGATGAAACAAATTTTCTTAAAATATAAGGCAATGGCATTATAGATTTGTCCATAAACATTTTTTTAAGAAAGAATTTCATTTCATCTTCAGAATCAGGAGAACCCATATTTACCAATAAAACACCTTTCATTATTACACAGTTTTAGAAAATTTACCTGAGCCACTTTCAAGAGCAGGGTCAAAAGCCATTGCAATATTACGAACTACCATCATACCAATATTACTCACAATAATTTTATCGTTATGGATTTCTATTAGTCCATCTTTCTCAAAATTAATAAGTTTATCAGGGCTATAAGATGTAATTTCTTTTAATTTATCTATAGATATATTGAATTTATCGGCAATATCTTTAAAAACAATTTGTCCGTTGCACATAATTTCATTAATTACTTCTCTAACAATAATTTCTGGTTCTGAAATTATATGACCTTTTTCAACTGCGCAATCATTTGTGTTTATTAATTTTATGTATTCATCAACATCTTTAACATTTTGCATATAAGAAATTTCTAACTGACTAATAGCAGAAGCACCAAAAGCATATACTTGTCCTGTGCGGTTTTTAGTACAATAACCCTGAAAATTACGATGCAAATTTTTGCTTAATTTAGCAATTGCAAGTTCATCGTCTAATTTAGCAAAATGATCCATTCCTATTGGCAAATAAGCATTTGAGTTTAATGTATTTATAGCATAAGCCAGCATACTTAACTTTTCGTCTGGTGTTGGGAATCTGAGATTTTCAAGTTTTTATTTTCCCAAAATGCTGTATCTGATTGAGCTGTTGCTACTATTGAATTAATAATCAAAAAAGCAGCAATTATTACACATTTCGTTTTCATATTTCTTTTTTTTAGTTTTTAGACCAAATGATTCTTTTTTCAATTCCAGTTTGATAAAAGTCTGTGCATTTACCATCACCTTGTCCGTTTATACCTCCAGATGGAGAACAAACAAGATTACAATCTTCGTCATATAAATTAAATAATGCGTCTGGGCAATTTGCAGGTTCAAAAAGATATACAATGTTTCCATTATATTCATACTCAACAACCTTACTTAAACAATTATCTTTTTGTTCTTTTATTTTTTTCTTAATACAAGATGGAGTGTCCTTTGGAACTTCAATTTTCTCACAAGAGAAAAGACCTGTCATTAAAATGACTAATAAAATTTTTGTAATCATTGTCTTTTTCATTTTTATTGTTTTTTTTGCAATTAAAACTAACGTTTGGCTTGCTGTATTGCAATAACATCCACTATATTTTTTGCAGTTGCAGCAACATCGTTTTCTTGTTTTAAAATATTAATAATCAGTTGTTTATTAATTTCCATTATTGGGTATTTTTTAAAATTCCAAATTATCTAATGGGCTTTTTAACTGTTCCATTCCCTTATGTGTAATGTGTGTATAAATTTCTGTAGTTTTGCTCGAACTATGTCCCAATAGCTCTTGAATATACCGCAAATCTGTACCTCTTTCTAATAAATGGGTTGCGAAACTGTGTCGCAATGTATGTACTGTTGCTCTCTTTATAATTTTTGCATGGGTGCAGGCTTTTCTAAAAATCTGTATCTGATAATTAAATTTGCTAAAGTAGTGATATATCTCTTCTTTGATGTTTTGTGAGTAAGGAAAACTCCAGTGTTTTTTCTCCTTGTCCCAAAAGTAATAAGGGATGGTTTTCATTTTTGCTATATGCTCTTTGCTGAAAGGGAAACGGAGTATTATTTTCCGGCAATCAATTATTTCGAGAAATATTTTTTTTACTTTAAAATTTTCTTTATTGACTTCAAAAACAGTTTTATTTAGGTTTTCTGTTTTTAGTTTATGAACGAGTGTATCTTTTTGCTCTACTTTTGCTCTGTTAGAAATATTGGAAATTGATTCTTCAGATTTGATTGTAATTTGTTTATTATTACTGGTTGGATTTTCTTCCTTCTTTTTAAAAACTGCTGTTGTATCAAGTAAAGCCTTTCCCTTAAATATTTTGAAAAGCTCCTGTATAGTTTCACTATTATCAGATACATGCCAGCTCTTATGCGTATTGCTGAATGTAGCACCTTCCACTTTCTTTATAATAGAAATAAGCTCCATATCGTAAGGAAAAACAACCAACAGCCGTTCTGAACCACTGTGAGTTACGCGTTTTTAAAAAATGGTTTTCATTTTTATAATTTCAATCAAATATACAAGATTTTAAAATACTAACAAAGTAAAAGTAAATTTAACTACTTAGTTGTATTTGTTACTGTTTTTTGATTTATTAGCATCAATAAAAATTAATTTTACCTGATAAATAATACGACAAATATATAACATTTTTACTCTAAAAATAAATATTTTTCATTTTTTTATAAAATCTATAAACCTTTCCTTTCTCTCAAATACACAATTACTACAAACAATATAAGCAATAAAGTATTTACCGAATACATGATTACAAGCGATTGAATATTAAGCAATACAGAAATCAAATACAATAAAACTGCTAAACCAATATACAGAAACAAATTTTTCAGGTTATAATTAACAGGGTAGTGTTTTTGCCCAATAAAATAAGATAAAACCATCATAGAAGAATAGCATGCGAAAGTTGCCCAGGCAGCTCCCATATAGCCCATAATAGGGATTAAAATAAAATTAAGCAAAAGGGTAACAACAGCACCAACAATTGATAAATATGCGCCATACATTGTTTTATTGGTTAGCTTATACCAAATCGACAGATTATAATAAACACCTAAGAAAAGATTAGCCATCAACAAAACTGGTATTACTTTAACTCCCTCTCTGAAATCTTCACCTACAAATAATATAACAACATCTATATACATCATAATAGCAAGAAAGATAAAAGATACTGTTATAACAAAATAATTCATTACAGATGCATATAAATTTGGAGCATCTTTATCCTTAGCATTTGAAAAGAAAAAAGGCTCGGCAGCATATCGGAATGCCTGAATAAAAATAGTCATCAAAATTGAAACCTTATAACAAGCACCGTATATGCCAAGCTGTGTCATAGAAATATCGGCCGGCAGTAAATATTTTATCAGTATTCGGTCAACTGTTTCATTAACAATACCAGCAAAGCCGGCTATCATAATAGGCAATGAATACAACAGCATTTTTTGCAATAATTCTCTACTCCATTCGAGTTTTATTTTAAGATACTCGGGCAACAACACCAACACAGTAAATAAACTTGCAATTAAATTTGAAATAAAAACAGCCGAAACAGTAACTTTTCCATTAACAACAACGCCAGGAATAAAATCTTCGTTCAAGAAATTATTTTTAATAAGCCATGGCAGACCAAAAATCAAAACAACGTTCATTCCAACGTTCATAAAAATATTAAGCAGCCTAACAACCGCAAATCTTAGAGGCTTATTATCAGATCTAAGTCGTGCAAAAGGAATTAAAGTAAAAGCATCAAGTGCTACTATCCATGCAAACCAAACAACATATTCGGAATGAGACGGATAACGGAGCCATGCAGCAATATCACCAGCAAATATTGAGATAGCGACAACAAATAAAACTGAAGTTGTTAACAGAGTTATAATAGCTGTACTGTAAACTTTTTGTGTATTATGACCTGAATTTACAAACCTGAAAAAAGCAGTTTCCATACCATAAGTAAGCAACACGGCAAAAAATGCGACATAAGCATACATTTCGGTAACAATTGCAAATTCGGCGGGTATAAATACTCTTGTATATACTGGTACAAGCAAATAATTAATCAATCGTCCCGTAATGCTGCTAAGTCCATAAACGGCTGTTTGTCCAGCTAGTTTTTTAATTTGTTTCACCACATTAATTTTCTCTAAATATTGTTAGTTTTAATGATTTCGGGCAATTTAACTATAAATGTTGTTCCTTTAGCCTCGTCTGACTCAAAATTTATTGTTCCATTTGCTCCTTCAATAATACTTTTAACTATAGCCAATCCAAGCCCCATGCCACCAGTTTTTGTTGAAAAATTAGGAATAAAAACCTTATCTTTTTGTTCTTCAGGTATACCATTCCCATTATCATTAATTGTAATAACATTAAACCCATCAGCTTTAAAAAGGCTTATTTTAATAGCACCATTTTTTTCGTTATCAATAGCCTGCACCGAATTATTAATCAAATTATTGAAAACTCTTAAAATTTGTTTTTTATCAGCAAAAATATTGTAATTCAGATTTTTATCATAATTAAATTCAAAAGATATATTATCAATTCCTCCGTACAGGTCGACAGTATTTTCAATTATATCTACAAGTTTAATAATTTCATTTTTAGGCTGAGGCATTTTAGCAAAATCAGAAAATTCAGAAGCAATTTCCGACAGAGTATCAATTTGTTCGATAAGAGTTTTTGTAAAAGCGTCAATACGTTTATCTAAATCGGAGGTTTTTTCGCTCCAAGCTTTTCTAAAATACTGAACACTCAGTTTCATGGGAGTTAAAGGATTTTTTATTTCGTGAGCTACTTGTTGTGCCATTTCTCTCCATGCACTTTCACGTTCGGAGCGTGCTAAAAGAACAGCACTTTTCTCAAGCTCGTCAGTAAGTCTGTTATATTCAAAAATAAGACTTCCAATTTCATCATCTCTTTCCCATTTTATTTTCTCATTTTTATGTCCCAATTTTATTGACCCAATTTTATTTTTAATAATTTGCAAAGGCATAGTAACATATTTAGAAATTACTAAAGCCAACACAACCGCCAATCCTGCAAGGAAAATAAAAATATTAATAAAAGCTGTAATAAAAGTAGTAATATCATGCTCAATCTCGTTTTGTCGGGCAAAATATGGAAGATTAACGTAAGCAATTACTTTATTTTGAGTATTTCGTAGGGGTACATAAGCTGATAAGAACTCCATTTCACCAATTGATTCATTTACAATAAGCCTGCTATTGCTTTTGTATGTAAGTTCATAATAAGCAGCAGGATTAATTCTTTTAGAAACTAAACCTTCTTCGTACAATTCGCGTCGAGTAGTTGACAAAAGTTCACCGTTAACAGCAAAAATATTAATATCTGTAAAAAAAACATTATAAAATTTGCGAAGTTGAACAATAAGCTCTCTATACATATTTTTAGTTAAGTGTTCGCGTTCAGAAAAGTTATGCTGAAGTTCAACAATTATTGAATGAGCTTTTTCGGCAAGAGCATCATTATTTTTCTTATCATCTAACCTAACTATATAATAAACAGATGATATACCAATTACAGCGAACGAAATTATTATTATAAGTACAACCGAAAGTTGCAAACGCCCTCTGAAATTGAGTTTAATACGCTGCTTACGATAATTATAATCAATTAAAAAAACTTCTAAAAATACAATTATAATAAGCAAAATAAAAAGATATGAGAAAGGTGCTATAATACTGAAAAAATTGTCGATTCCCCTGCTGATAATTATATTTTTATCAGAATCAACAAAATAAAAATAATGATTATAATCGTTAATATTGATAAAAGAATTTTCGTCAATAATTGTATCAAAAACATCAAAAGATACAGGATAAATATAGTTACCATAGTTTTCGACTAACAAATCAGATTTATAAAGGGCATAAGAATAATCGGACAAATCGGAATTAACACCTGAATTTTTATCCAAAAGAAGTTCGGGCAAACCCAATCCTTTTAAGATAAATTTATGAGTAAATTCGACAAACAGATTAAGAGTATCAATATTATTTTCATCAAAATTTATAACAAATGGTATTATCCCAAGATAACCTTTATCGCCATTGCCATAGCTAACATAATTAAGATTCTCAGAAATAGTAGAAGGAACAGAATTAGCAGTTAGTGAATTAAAAAACTCACGGCAATTAACTTCAACACTATTAGGCTGAATATTTAATTTATCAGATTTATTGCATAGAGTAAACTGCACATTAAAATTAACCCAGTATTTTTTGAAATATTTATTTGAAATTTTATATAATATTCTTTTTTCTCTTTGAGGATATAATTTTAATAAGTCGATTATTTCGCTGTCTGTAACTATTTTTTTAGCAATATCGTCAAAAAGATATTCTGCAACGGGATCCTTTTCTTTAGCCAATTTTATAGCTAATAATTTCCTTTTTTCTTTTTCTTTTAATTCATGATTTTGCGAAAGCATAATTGTAGCATAAGCCGAAAATAATGCCATTATGATGAATATTATTGGCACATTTATTTTACTGTCTTTTTTATATATAAATAATAGAAATATATATATCAACGAAAAAGCAATAAGACCTTGAATTGAAATAATATTTAAAAAACAATTAATAATAAATGTTGAAATAATTATTGCAAAAAAGAAAATTAAAACATTTCTGATTTTATATATTTTAATAAATTTAATTATTTTTAATCCTATAATTATTATTAATGATATTAATAAGGCTATAATCAGAAAACTTAAAACTGAATATGTATTTAAATTAAAAATATTATTCAGATTGAGCGGTATATTTGAATTAAGTACTAGGCTTTTAATAATATAACTTAAAAACAAAAAAAGAAGAAAAAATAAAACATAAGAAAATGTAACATATATACAGTTAATCAATTTAGAATTAGTCTTAATATTGATTTTTTTATAAATTACAAAACTTATAAAAGTTAAAGTTAAAACACTTAAAAACAAATCGCCCAACGAAGGAAAAACAATTGATGTAGCAAAAATTTCAGGACTAAAAATTAAACTATCTGAAAGTGAAAATGGAATTTTACATATAAAACTAACATATCTAATTAATATCAATATTATAATATATATAATTGAAAAAACATTACCCGAATTTCTTAAAAAATGAATTGCATTCATTAATAAAAACAGGGCATATAAAATTAATGAATAAAACAAAATATATAATGCAAAAATTACAATGCTTTCATTTTCGGTGTAATTAATATTTTCGGGAACAACAACAGAAAACAAAAAATTGCCTTCATCCGATTTAATATTTATTTTATCGGGAATAGATTTAAATTCAGCATTAAAAGGAATATCAAGATATTTATTAAAACTATTAGATAAATACTCGTTTTGATAACGATAATCTGATTTTATAAGAATATACGCATAAATTGTCCAAGGAGTTTTTTCGTAAGTTCTCAATTCATAATATCCATTTTTAAGATATACAAGTGAATTGACATCCTTAGTATCTGAATTAATAACTGCTTCGGAAGGTACAAGATTATCGGTCCAATAAATTAAAGTATCATTAAAATAAGCATTAATTGATATACCTTTATTATAGAATAAATTATTAAAATCATTTTTATTAAATGGATTTGACTCGGGTGAATTTTGAAGTTTATCGGCAATATTTTTTAATATTAAATCAGCATCCTTTTCGAGTTTGTGTAAATTACATTCAATATCGGAAATTTTATCGTAGCATTTTTTAATATTTTTAAAATATCCGCTTAACAAAAAAATAATTAAATAAACTAAAAAGGCAAAAGCTAAAACTTTAATTCCTTTAAAAGCACTTTTATTTTGAAAAATCATAACATATATTTTGAAATTTTATTAAAGTGCGATAAAAAACGGGCTTATTATATTGCTTTTAACGAATTTTTTTTCAAAAAAAGTATAATTTATCGTAGCAAAGCAAAAAACAAAATAAAAGCCTTATTTTAAGTCATTTTATTTTTAAGCACATAAATTAAACTCGAATAATTGTTCATATTTTTTCGGGCTTTAATATTTGATTTTAATCCTGTAATAAAAGCTGAAAAATAATTTGATTTTCCTTTCATATATTTTTCACTTAACAAAGAAACATAAAAAGCATCAAGTTTCATAGGAATAATATCGCTAACACAAAAATCATATTTTTTAGATAAATTATTCATTGACTCCTGTGTAAAATGATATAAATGCCGTGGCACATCCCATGCAGCCCAATAATTCTTATATTTAAAAGCGTCAAAAGAAAGATGATTAGGAACAGCAATAAAAACCGTACCATTTTTTTTAATTATTCTTTTAATTTCAGAAAAATAAAAGTTCAAATCATCGACGTGTTCTAAAACATGCCATAAAGTAATAACATCAAAAAAATTATTTTCAAAATTTTTAAGTTCATTTTCAGATTTAACTTCAATTCCATTATTTTTTTTGGCAAAATCTCTAGCATTTTCGTTTGGCTCAATTCCGCTTACGTTCCAATTTTTATTTTTACAATATTTTAAAAATGCAGCAGTAGCGCAACCTATATCAAGTATGTTGCCTTTTTGAATATTTTGACTAATATATTTATATTTCTTAGATATATTATAATTTCTAAAAAAATGATAAGCTTTATTAATAATACCTTTTTTAGTATCGGAATGAGAAATATAATTTTCAGACATATAATACTTTTGTAAATTTTCGGGAGCAGGGCGAGGGTTCACAAATCTAAATCCGCATTTTTTACATTCTTGAACTGTAAATTCTTCTTGCGACAAAAAATAATCCTTTATCCGCATAAAGTCAATAAAGCTATTATTATCACAAATAGGGCAATTATTTATTTTTTCCATATTAACATTTTTCACGTGGAACATTTAACGACCAAGATAAATTAAAAGTACTGAAATATCGGCTGGCGAAACTCCACTAATGCGTGCAGCTTGTCCAATAGTTTTAGGTTTAATTTTTGAAAGTTTTTCTCTTGCCTCATACGATAATGATTTAAGTTTTTTATAATCGAAATCATCTTTTAATGCTAAATCATCAAATTTTGATAATTTGTCGGCAACCTCTTGCTCTCTTAAAATATAATTTTTGTATTTAATTAATATTTCAGCTTCTTCAATAACATTTAAAAATGATGGTTTTAAAATATGATTATCAAAATCAAATGACTTATTTAAAACATCAATTAATTTTACCTGAGGTCGTGAAACTAATGTTGATATTTTAGTTTTTTGTAGTATTTCGGAAGTATTTGATTTTTCTAATAAATAATTTACTTCTTCGGGGGCAATACTGGTTTTATCGGTAAATTCAATAAGTTTCTCTATATTTTGATATTTTAATTCAGTATTTAAAAACCGTTCTTTGGAAATAAGTCCATATTCATAACCTAAATGAGTAAGTCTTAAATCGGCATTATCCTGGCGAAGCAAAATTCGGTATTCTGCTCTTGATGTAAACATTCGGTATGGTTCATCAATACTCTTTGAAATTAAATCATCAATCAAAACACCAATATAAGCCTGATGCCTTTTTAAAACAAAAGAAGGTTTATTCTGAATTTTCAACACAGCATTAATACCTGCCATAATACCTTGTGCCGCTGCTTCTTCGTATCCTGTAGTTCCATTAACCTGTCCTGCAAAAAATAAATTTTCAATAATTTTAGATTCAAGATTATAAGCTATTTGCTCGGGTGGAAAATAATCGTATTCAATTGCATAACCTGGTCGAATAATTTTAACATTTTCAAAACCTCTAATTAATTTTAAAGCCTCATATTGAATATCGATAGGCAAAGAAGAAGAAAAACCATTAACATAATATTCAAAAGTATTTCTACCTTCAGGTTCAACAAATAACTGATGTTTATCCTTATCAGAAAACCTGTCAATTTTATCTTCAATAGAAGGGCAATATCTTGGACCTATTCCTTTAATACGACCGACAAACATAGGCGATTTATCGAAACCTTTTCGCAAAACATCGTGCACTTTTTGATTGGTCCATGTAAGATAACAGCATTTCTGTTCTTTTATAGTATTAGTATCAGTAAAAGAAAATTTTGCTGGATTTTCATCACCATTTTGAATTAGCATTTTAGAAAAATCGACAGAACGACCATCAACTCTAACAGGAGTACCTGTTTTTAATTTATCCGATTTTATACCAAATTTCAACAAATTTTCAGTAAGCCCAAATGCAGCCTGTTCACCTATTCTTCCACCCGAAAACTGTATTTCTCCAATAAATATTTTTCCATTCAAAAAAGTTCCTGAAGTAATAATAACTGCTTTGGCAAAAATTTCTATACCCATAGCTGTTACAACGCCTACAACTTTATTGTTTTTAACAATTATATTATTAACAGCATCTTGCCAAAAATTCAGATTTGTTATGTTTTCTAATATTTTCAGCCACTCTATTGAAAAATCTGTTCTATCATTTTGTGCTCTTGGACTCCACATTGCAGGTCCTTTTGATTTATTGAGCATTCTGAATTGAATTGTAGTTTTATCGGCAACTATACCTGTAAAACCGCCTAAGGCATCAATTTCTCTTACTATTTGACCTTTTGCAATACCACCAATAGAAGGATTACATGACAGTCTTGCTAAATCGTTAATATTATGAGTTACAAGGAGTACAGACAAGCCCATAAGAGCAGAAGAAGCTGCTGCCTCGCAGCCTGCATGCCCTCCGCCAACAACAATAATATCATAATCTTGTAGTAATTGCATCAGCTTAAAGAATTATTAAATGTTTCACGTGGAACATAAGGCATATTATTGATTTTCAATTATTTACATAATTTATTATTTGTTATTAAACAAATTCATAGTGTTGTCAATACCCGACGTAGCAAAACTAATAACAGCATCACCAGCAAAATCTATTCGAGGTTTAATTAATTTAAACTCCTCTTCATCCCATTTTGATAAAACATAATCAATTTGATAACCTTTGGGAAAATCGTTGCCAATACCAAATCTTAAACGAGGAAACTCATTTGTACCTAATTCAAAAATAATATTATTTAACCCATTATGACCACCATCAGCACCCTTCTTCTTCATTCTTATACTCCCAACAGATAAAGCAATATCGTCAGTAACAACTAATAAATTATTTATCTCTATACGTTCTTTTACAAGCCAATATCTAACAGCCTTACCACTTAAATTCATAAAAGTTGAAGGTTTAAGGAGAATAAATTTTTTACCTTTAAAATTAAATACAGCCATATCGCCATATCTTGCACTTGAAAAAACCAGCTTAAATTTTTGAGCAATATTATCCATTATCATAAAGCCAACATTATGACGCGTATTAACATATTTTTCGCCAATATTTCCAAGCCCTACTATTAGAAATTTATCCATCAGCAAATATTATAATTAGCTTTATTAAATATTACAAAATTAAAACAAGATTAGCTTTGTATCTTATAAAAAAATTAATTTGTAAATTAAATGTTGTTTTTTACCGCAAAAGATTCAAATTTAAACGCCAAGAACGCAAATAAAAATTTTGCATTCTTGGCTGTTTGTTAATTATTGTATAATTAATTACTAAATTATTATACAAAATATATTGATTTTATAGTATCTTAAATAAATATTTAACCTATAAAAATTAAATATTATTTAGATTCTTCAGCTTTAGTTTCAACTGTTTCAGCAGTTTTTTCGGTTGTTTCGTCTGCTACAGCAACTCTTGTAACATAAACGCCAACAACAACATTATTTTTAGAATCTAAAAATTCAAGATTTTCAATACTAATATCGTTTACTTTAACACTATTACCTATATCAAGTGAAGAAATATCAACATTAACAAAGTCAGGCATAAATTCGGGTTTAGCTTTTATTTTTAACTTTCTTAGTTTTTTAGTAAGTTTCCCTCCTTTAAGCACGCCAGGTGCAACTCCTGTCAATTTTACAGGAATACTCATAACAATAGCCTTGTCTTTACTTAGTTCAAGAAAATCAACGTGTAAAATATTATCATTTACAGGATGGAATTGAGCTTCCTGAACAATAGAACTATACACATTATCATTAATATTAATATCAACAAAGCAAACTTCGGGAGTATAAATAATATCTTTAAAATCTTTTTCCTCTACCGAAAAATGAATTTGTTCATTACCACCATAAAGTACACAAGGCACACGACCAATTTTGCGTAATTGTTTTGCATCTTTTTTCCCTACGTTCTCACGTGTAGAACCGCTAATAGATACTGTTTTCATAAATGTTTGATTTTTTAAAAGTGAATAATATAATTAAATTGCATTAAAATTAAAATGAGAGCTAATAGAATCATAACGTGTAACCTTATCAATCACATCAGCAAAAAGCTCAGCAGTAGTAAGAACTTTTATCTTATCAGATTTCTTTTTCAAAGGAATTGTATCGGTTGTAATAATTTCAGTTAAATCGCTATTTTCGATGCGTTCATAGGCATTTCCTGACAAAATTGGGTGAGTACACATAGCTCTTACGCTATTAGCACCTTTTTGTTTGAGTAAATTTGCAGCCAAGGTAATAGTTCCAGCAGTATCAATAATATCGTCAACAAGTACAACATCACGACCTTCAACTTCGCCAATTACAACCATTTTGCCAACTTCATTTGGTTTAGATCTTTGTTTATAACAAATAACAAAATCTGTATCCAAAAATTTTGCATAAGTAGCAGCCCTTCTTGTTCCACCTGTATCAGGTGAAGCAATAGTAAGCTTTGGCAAATTCAACACACGTAGAAAAGGGATAAAAATAGAAGAGGCATACATGTGGTCTACAGGAACATCAAAAAACCCTTGAATTTGATCAGCGTGCAAATCCATTGTTATAATACGATTAATACCAGCAGCAGTTAATAAATTTGCAACGAGCTTTGCTCCAATAGGTACACGTGGCTTATCTTTCCTATCTTGGCGTGCATAACCAAAATAAGGAATAACAGCTATAATGTGCCTTGCTGAGGCACGTTTGGCAGCATCGGCAAGCATTAATAACTCCATTAAATTATCGGCCGGAGCATAAGTCGATTGTATAATAAATAACTCATTGCCACGTATAGTTTCTTCAAAAGACGGCTGAAACTCACCATCACTAAAAACATTAATTTTTACATTACGCAATTCCTTACCAAAAAATTGAGCAATCTTTTCAGAAAGTACACGCGTTGTACGTCCTGATACAAAATTTATCTCCTGCGACATGGCTTTCTATTTGTTTTATTTTTTGCAAAATTACAAATATTTATATGAAGAAAAAAATTAATATTATTTTGATTTTCTTTTTAACATCAACTAACAAAATATCACTTATATTAAGTGATTACACTACCAACTACAAAAAGCAAATTAAATACGACTAATAGACAACTTTTAACTACAAGAATTAATAATTTCAGACCAACTGACCTTTACAGATTTTAATATGATACCAAAATTAATGGTATC
>CAZDEU010000044.1:5946-16869 GCA_964504265.1 uncultured Bacteroidales bacterium | reverse complement strand
CCAATACTCCCTGTTCAGCAGCTGAAAAATTAGGATTAAACATAAACATGGGGGGGTGGTTACGTTCGCTGGAACAAGAATTGAAAAATATTTCCGAAATTCAATTAGGGATTTGTTTTTATCACAATAAACCTATTCTCCCTTTTTTCTATCAGCAAGTACGCTATTTTCCTGTTTTCAGGAAACAACGAAAAACAAAAATGGGTCGTTTAATCGCAAAGTGTTTGCATCATCGTTGGATGCAAAAGAGGGACCAAAATGAATTAAAGAAATTATTGGAAGTAGTAAACGTTTTCCATCCGGATATCATACATGTTCATGGCACGGAAGATAATTTCGGCTTGATTCAAAATTTCACTAAAATACCGATGGTAATTTCTATCCAAGGGCTATTGAATCCGTATGCGGATAAATATTTTTCGGGAATACCGCAGCATATTGCCAATACATATGAAGGGCTAAAATCAAAATTACGTTTTTCTCACAATGAACATAATTTTAAATTATTTAAACTAAAAGCGGAACGGGAAGGACGTATTTTAAAAGATGCGAAATACATTATAGGACGGACGGACTGGGATAAAAACATTACCCGTTTATTCGCTCCCGACAGTCACTATTTTGTGGGGAATGAAATCTTACGAAATTCATTTTATACAAGTAAATGGGAGAAACCGGAATTTGATAAGTCCATTCAAATTCTTACTATTTCCTCAGATAATCTGTATAAAGGCTTTGAAACAATAGTAGCCACAGCAAGTTTACTAACTAAATTTACAAATATAGATTTTAATTGGAAAGTTGCCGGTTTATCAAATGAAAGTACTATCGTTAGAATTGTTAAGAAATGGAAAAAGTTTGATTTGAGTAAATTACATATTGAATTACTTGGCAAACAGAACGAACAACAATTATCTAAATTACTCTTATTTTCCGATATTTATTGCCAAGTGAGTCATATCGAAAATAGTCCCAATAGTTTGTGTGAAGCCATGATGGTAGGGATACCCATAGTAGCAACACATGCAGGAGGTAGTGTAAGCTTACTACAAGATAAAAAAGAAGGAATGATTGTACAAGATGGTGATTATCATGCTATTGCGGCGGCTTTACTTCATTTAAGTAGTGATTTTAATCAAGCTGTGAATTTTGGAAATAATGCACGCAGCGCAGCATTGGAAAGACATAATAAAGATATAATTACAGAGGAAATGTATGCTATTTATAAAAAAATAATGTAAATAACATATTATGAAGTCGTTAACTTATAATAAAAACATAGAATCAAATAATCCTTCAGCAATAGATTATATTTTGATTTTGCTCTTGATATTAATGTCATCAAACCCTTTTATGCTGCAAAACCATTTACTCTTTTTAATCATTACTTTTTTAATCATTATTTTTAAAGTGAAATTAAGTATAAGACAATTAAGTGTGTCAAAATATGATTTTATGGTAATATTTTTCTTTTTTGCATACGAAATTATACATTTAATTATCTTTCAAGATATTCGGTTGTTAAATATTTTTAGACTTACATTTTTAGGTTACGTGGCTTGTATGGTAATAAAAGTAACAAATAAAAATTTTGTTGATATTTATTTAAAAATAATTTATGTATTAGCAATTGTTTCTCTGGTAGCTTATCCTTTATTGAATAATAATAGTTTTTATTATAGTGTGAAAGAAATGGCTGATTTTTTATTTCCACTCAGAAAAGACATTAATGATTATTATACGCCAACTTTGATTTTTATCACTTTGGATCCTGCTTCTTTATTTTTTGGTAATTTATATAGAAATGCTGGATTTGCATGGGAAGCCGGTGCTTTTGCTATTTTTTTAAATATAGCATTATCCTTTAATTTATTTCTTAAAAAGAATGATACAATATTGAATAAAAAAAATATTATTTATATTATTGCAATTGTTAGTACATTTTCAACAACAGGTTATGTCATTTTGTTTTTTGAATTATTGGCATATAATTTATTGAAATCTACGAAACGTTTAACACAGATTATTTATTTAATAGTTTTTTTATTTTTGTCGATAAATTTATTTATAAATCAAGAATTTTTGTCAAAAAAAATACAAAAACAATTAAGTCAAGCATCAAAATCTCAAAATAGATTTGGAGCAGCTATTTTAGATATTAGTGATTGGAAGGAGAAACCATTATTTGGTTGGAGTAGGAATACTGAAATTATTATGGAACAAAAAAGAATTGGAGTTATTGAATTGCACAGACCTAATGGTATAACATATTTATTGAGGTCATATGGTATTTTATATTTTGTAGTTTTTATGACTTTGATGTATATGTCTTTTATGAAACTTAGTAATAATTATAAAATTGAGAAATATAAACTTATTGGAATGATTTTATTCTTAGTTGTTTTTTTTTCTGCTTTTTCACAATTAATTTTTGATTTAATTTTTTTTAAGAGTTTGTTATTTTTTGGAGAATATATTTATATGAGAGATGTTATTAATGATAATTAAAGAAGGTTGAGTTTTATGATTTTTTATTAAGTTGATTTTTAATATTTAAATACAAAAAACACTACAATGAAAGTTTTAATATTAACACATAATCCATTTCCTTATGGTATGGCAGGAACTAATCGTATTATGTGTTATGCCAGAGGGTTATTGGAATCAAACATAGAAGTAAGTGTAGTAATAACAAAAAGAACAGAATCGGCTGATAATATTATTAATTATGATACTTCAGGGATTTATAACGGGATAAAATTCTATTATGCTGGAAAATCAACCATAAGAAGCAATAATAAATTTTTGCGATTATTAAATGTGATTTTTGATAGTTTGCATGCAATGAGGATGTGCATTAAGATTTTGCGTGTTAACGATATTCTTTTATTATATGAACCTCAAATATATTTTTCTTATTTTCTTTTTTTTATCGCAAAATGTAAAAACTTTAAAATAGTCAGAGAATTATGTGAATATCCTTATGTGGCAATAAGAGATTCCATTATTAAAAGGATAAAACTGTGGATTTGTTTACATTTGGTGTTTAAGTTATATGATGGTTTCATTGTTATTTCACATTCTTTACTAACCTTAGTTTATAAATATAAATCAAAAAAGGCTAAATGTATAATTGTGCCTATTCTGGTAGATTATCGTCATATTAGTAACAAAGAAAGCATACAACTTGATATTCCTTATATATTTTTTGCCGGAGTAATTTCAGAAAGGAAAGATGGAATAGTGAGTGTGATGAAAGCATTTGCAATGATACATAATGATATAAAAGTAAAGTACATTTTAGCCGGTCCAATAATACATGATAAGGATGAAATTATTCAGATTATTGAAAACAATGATTTATCTCATAAAATAGAATTTTTAGGAAATTTAAAAAATGAAGAAGTAATAGGATATCAGAAAGGAGCTACATTATCTATATTAAATAAAAATGACAACTTGCAAAATATTTATGGTTTTTCTACTAAATTAGGTGAAATATTGGCTTGTGGTACAGCTGTAATTACTACTTCTGTCGGCGAAGCAAATTATTATTTAAAAGATGGTTTTAGTGCATATATTGTAGAACCGCATCAACCTCATTTAATTGCCCAAAAAATAAAAGAAGCTTTTTTATATCCTGAAATAAGGAAACAAATTGCGGAAAACGGACAACAATTGGCTCGAGATCAATTTGATTATAAAAAGCACGGTAAACGTTTAGCTGATTTTTTTATGAATTTAGAATTATAAAATAATGATTTATTTTTTTTTAAGATTATTTTGTTACAACTACTATAAAGTTATCAAGACTTGCTTTATGAGTGAAAGTAAAACGAGAAATGAACTAACCCGTCTACAATTTGATAAATTTAAAGCCTTGATTATTCACGCAAAAAGAAACATTCCTTATTATAGAGAATTATTAACGAATATTGAGATTAATAACATTCGAGATATATCAAAAATACCTTTTTTAACTAAAGAAATTATTCAACAAAATTATGTACTCTTACAAGCTGAAAACATTATTAAAAAGAGGTTTAAAAAAGATTCAAGCAGTGGGTCTACGGGAAAGGCAACTCACTTTTTTACGGATAAAAAACTTAATGTTTGGCGTTATGCTTGTGCATTGAGAGGAGATAGTTGGACGGGTTGGAGATTAGGCGAACCGGAAGTGATTTTATGGGGAGCTGAAAGAGATACTAAGAAATCAAAGTCAGTAATAGGTAAAATTAAAAATTCAGCTTTATTTTTCAATACAACAATTTTATCTTCGTTTTATATGACCGATGAAGATATGTTGCATTACATTACAACTATCAATAAGAAAAAACCCACTTTACTTGTAGGTTATCCGTCATCTTTAGAATTTTTTGCTTATTTTATTAAAAAAAATGAATATAGGATTCATAGTCCTAAGGGTATAATTACAGGAGGTGAAACATTATATTCCTCACAAAGAAAAATAATAGAAGATGTTTTTAAAGCCAAAGTCTTAAATCGATATGGATGTAGAGAGGTCGGGCATATTGCCAATGAATGCGAACAGCAAAATGGGTTACATATAAGTTTTGATCATGTAATAGTTGAGGTTATTAATGAAAAAGGGGAATTATGTAAACCGGGAGAATTGGGAGAAATTGTAGTTACGGATTTAGATAATTATGTATTTCCTCTGATTAGATATAAGATAGGAGATGTTGGTGTTATGTCTGATAAAATTTGTGATTGCGGCAGACCCTTTCCTTTGCTGTCTTCTGTTGAAGGAAGAACGTTCGATTTAATCGTTGGCGTAAATAATAATACAGTATTGGCTACTTTTTTTACTACTTTTTTAAGATATGCCGTCAAAGGAATTATTAAATTTCAACTCATTCAAGAGGAAATAAATACACTTAAGTTGTTTGTAATTATTGATGATTCGTTTAATGAGAAAGAAGAAGAGAAAATCCAACATGCTTTTAAAGAAAAATTGGGAGATGCAATGCATATTGATATTATAAAAACATCGCATATCCCCTTAACAGATTCAGGTAAATTTAGATGGATAATTTCAAAGGTGTCTCCATATATTCATTAATGTCAAAAAAAATATTCTTTGTTGGGGGCAACCTATATCCTTTTAAGGTAGGAGGCTATGAGGTATTTAATTATTATTTATTTAAAAATTTAAAAAATAAATATGAAGTTTCCATTCTTAATTTTTATAAAGATACACCTGAATATGCTCGAAGGGAATATATTAAATTAAAAAGTATCGGCACTAATGCTTTATTTTACTCCATTTGTTTATTTATTTATTTGCTGCGTTTAAAAGACAAAAAAGACAGTGTGATATTTTTAAGTTATGCAAGATCAAGATGGATCCATTGGTGGTTTTATCCTTTATTAAGTAATTTTTTTGGGTTGAAATATGTTCTTGTAATTCATGGTGGCGGATTAACGGCATGGGATTGTAGATGGGTACATAAAAATTTATTATTAGAAGCAAAAGAAGTAATAGGTGTGTCACAAAGAATATGCGATGAATATGAAAAAAGAACGCAAAGAAGAATTCAATTCATCCCACCCGTGATTCCATTTCAATTATCTGGAAAGTGTAAAGTGGAAGTAAGAAGATTATTTGGAATACACGCGGATGCATATGTTTTCCTAAGTGTAGGTTCTCTCAAACAAATAAAAAATCCGCAAACAATTGTTTCGGCAGCCATTGAATTAGGAAAGGATTTTTTGTTAAAAAATAAAATACAATTTGTATTTGCCGGTGATGGGAATTTGATGGCTGAAATGAAACAAAAGGTAAAAGAAAATGCTTTGGAGGATATTGTTTTATTCTTGGGTAATGTGAAAAGAGAAATATTACCTGATTTATACGCTGCAAGTGATGCTTTTATCATGTGTTCTGATTATGAAGGCACTCCCATTTCTATGTTAGAAGCAATGTTTAATTCTTTAATTGTTATAGGCTCAAATGTTTCCGGCATCAAGGAAATGATTAAACATGAAAATAACGGTTTTCTTTTTGAAAAGAATAATTCATTGGAATTGTCTTTAATAATTAAAACTATTATTAATTCAGAAGATGATTTTAAAGGTATGCTACAAAATAATGCTAAGAGTTTTGTTGACAAGTCGTTTGATTATCAAAAAATGTTAAATGATTATATAAATATTATTGATAAGATATGAAAAAACTATCAATCCCTGTTTTTATGTATCATACGATAGGTATTCCAAACAGTGCATGGCAATGGTCGGAATTAACAATGCATTATACTATCTTTGAAAAACAAATTGTTTATTTAAAAAATAAAGGCTATCGTACAGTACATTTAAACGAATTATACGAATATATTTTCAATGGCAAACAATTGCATCCCAAAACAATTATACTAACTTTTGATGATGGTTATGCGGATAATTATGTGTATGCATATCCCATATTAAAAAAATATGATTTTAAAGGAACTATATTTGTGAATCCTCAGTTTGTGGATAAAAAGTCGTATAAAAGGTTGAAATATAATGACCCGACTTATGAAGCTAACTATGATACTTCAGGTTTTTTGACTTGGGACGAAATGAGAGAAATGGAGTCGGATGGAACCATCGATATACAGTCTCATGCATTAACTCATACTTGGTATCCTGTTTCTAATAAAATAATTGATTTTCGTCATCCGGGGGATAAATATATTTGGATGACTTGGAATGATAATATTGATGAAAAGCCATATCTTCAATTTGATAATAATAATACAATAAAGTGGGGGAAAGCGGTTTATGCACATGAAAAGAGTTTAATGGCAAGACGTTATTTTCCTGATACTAATCTTGATGATTTTTTGATGGAATATGTTAATAATAATGGAGGAGAATGTTTTTTTTATAAAGATAATTGGGAAGAAGAATTATTCAGTAGAGTGGAATTATATAAGCAGACTCATAAAATCACAGATAGTTTTGAATCGGAAAATGAAAGATTAGAAAGAATAAGATTTGAACTAGAAGAAAGCAAATTGCAAATCGAAAAGAATTTAAATAAAACGATTGACTTTCTCTGTTGGCCCGGTGGTAGTGGTACAATAGAGGGACAACGAATTGCAAAAGAAGTGGGATATAAAATGACAACTGCTGCAAGAGATATTCCTCCTGTTATTAGAAAGAAACTACAAAATAATGGCTTAGATTTAAAAGATAGAATTGCCAGAACTAGTCCAATATTAATACAAAAAAAATATAAAAACAGTATTGAACCCATATACTGTAATGGATTTGGATTGTGGCTTAGGATTATGGCTTTTAAATCAGCGGGAATTAAGAAAAAAATATATAAAATTGCTATTCAGATGTATGGTAGAATTAGGATGATATTATATAAATGAAACATATAAATAACATACTTATCTTTACCAATACCCTTGAAAAAGGAGGGGCGGAGGTACAAGCCTTGGCTTTATCAAACGTATTGCAAGAACAGTACAAGGTCTATGTAGTGGTGTTTTACGGCAAGCAAATCCATCCCGAATTATTGGCTTCGGCTCGAAGGGCACATATAGAGTTGATTTTTCTTTCCGGTAATAAAATAAGAAATATCTTTGATTTGATAGCTATTATTCAAAAATATCACATTGATTGTATCTATTCTTTTTTAGCCACTACCAATGTGTATGCCGGTATTATCGGTAAATTATGCAGAGTACCTTATCTTTTAGGTGGCATACGCAGTTCTCGTTACAAGGGTATGAAAATGTATGTACAACGTTGGGTGCACAATCATTGCATGACGCTATCCATTTCTAACAATTACAACGGTAAAGATTTTTTAGCCAAAGCAGGCTTTAAGGTAGATAAAATTCAAGTCATACACAATGCTTTTGTACCCAAAGATACGAGTCTTATCAAATCACTTCATGAGATACCCCTTATTGTGTCGGTAGGTCGTTTTGTGCCCGAAAAAGATTATATTACCGCTTTGGAAGCGATACATTCTTTGCGTTTACAACATCCAGAACTATCCTTCCTGTATCACATCATCGGTTACGGTCCTTTGGAAAATAAAATCAGTCAACACATAAAAACCATGGAATTAGAAGATATAACGGAAGTCTTGATCAATCCTTTAAACATCGACCAATACTTGTTTGCTTCAGATATTTTTCTACAAACATCGTTGTTTGAAGGTACTTCCAATGCTATTTTGGAAGCTATGTATGCCCAATTACCTATAGTGGCTACGGAAGTAGGGGATAATAAATACATGGTAAGTTCCGAAAACGGCTTTTTATGTGAAGTCAAACAAATTAATGAATTGGCTGAAAAGTTAGGAGTCTTATTGCAAGATACAGCATTACGTCAACGCATGGGAGAGAAAAGCAAAGAAATCGTTTGTAATAGATTTTCAGTAGAGAATTTTAAACAACAACATTTACAATTATTACATCACATACAATCATAAAATGAATCCTACATCCAAGAAAAAAATTGCCGTTATCGGTCTAAA
Source organism: uncultured Bacteroidales bacterium (assembly GCA_964504265.1). Lineage (GTDB taxonomy): Bacteria > Bacteroidota > Bacteroidia > Bacteroidales > JAKIYJ01 > JAKIYJ01. The sequence continues at coordinate 8,363 of CAZDEU010000044.1, read as the reverse complement.
AGGGCTTCCGGCTTATGGGGGTGCTGCTACAGTAGGGGAAAATATCATCGAAAAATTAAAGGATAAATATGATTTCACTGTTTACTCAGTATCAACACACACTTCATTAAAAACGGGTTTTTATGATGGTTTTGAACAAATCGTCTTTAATCAAAGAAAGAAAAATGGTTTTAATACATTAAAATATTATTTAAAATCGATGTTTCATTGTTTGTTTTTTAAAAATTATGATCTGATTCATTTACATCATAATGCTGTTTCTTTTTTAATACCTTTTTTAAAAATTCGTTATAAAGTTATTTTAACTACTCATGGTTTAGTAACAGAAGAGAAATTTTCTTATTTGCAATATCTATATAAAATATCTGATTGGATTTTTTTGAGATTTTCAAATATCATTACAACTGTATCAAAGACGGATTTTCGTATAGCAATAAAATTAAAGAAAAACAATGTTTTTTATATCCCTAATGGAATAAATATTCTTCAAGATACGTATCCTTTATATATAAATGAAAATAATTATATTTTATTCGCAGCAGGTAGAATATTCAAAAGTAAAGGATGTCATATAATGTTAGAAGCATTAATTCATCAAAATTATAAAGGAAGAATTCTTATTGCGGGAGATTTAGAACAAGCGCCAGAGTATAAAAATCAAATTCTTAAACATGCAGAAAAATTACCTAATATTGAATTTCTGGGTTTAATTAAAAAAAAGGATGAATTGTTCTCACTAATTAAAAATGCGAAATTATTTGTTTATCCTTCTAATATGGAAGCTATGTCAATTATGATGTTGGAGGTTTGTTCTTTATTTACACCAATAATCTGTAGTGATTGTACTTTTAATAAAGATATTTTTTCAAATGATGAAGTTCTTTTTGCAAAACAAAACGATATATTAGATTGGTCAATTAAAATTAAATGGGCACTGGATAATTATTCTATAATGGAAATTAAAGCACAAAAAGCTTTTGAACTACTTAAAAATAATTATTTATGGTCTGATATTTCGAAAAAGTATGATGAATGTTATATGAAATGTTTTTAAAAAAAATAATTTAAAGTTAAATTTAATTTTTAGAATATTTAAATATGTGTGATAATATTACTTTATTAAAAAAACAAATAGATTATACATTTGAAAAAAGTTTGTTTTATCAAAAAAAATTTAAGGATTTTGATTTATCATTTCGCTCTGTTGAGGATTTTTATAAACTTCCTTTTACATCAAAGCAAGAACTGCTTGATGATCAGATGGAATTTCCTCCATTTGGAAGCGATGTTTGTGTTAATATCGAAGAAATTAAAAGAATACATAAAACTTCCGGAACTACAAATAAACCTTTATTGATAGTTTTAACAAAAAATGATATTACACATACAATTCATACCGGAGCGGCTTGTTTTCGTTTATCAGGTTTGCATGAAAATCATATCGTGGTACATTGTTTGAATTATAATATGTGGGCAGGAGGGTATACAGATCATCAAAGTTTGGAGGAAGCCGGTGCTGCTGTTATCCCATTTGGAGTAGGTAATACCAAAGAGTTAATAGAAACTATTTTAACTGTTCATCCGCAAGCGATTCATTGTACTCCTTCCTATTTACGTAAGATTGAAAGTGTTTTGTTGGAATCATTTCATTTGCTACCACAAGATCTTCATTTGGAATTGGGATTATTTGGAGCCGAACCTGGACTTCAAAATAAGGCATTTCGTTCAGAAATTGAAAAAAAATGGGGTCTTACCGCTATGAATGCAAATTATGGAATGTCTGATGTATTAAGTATGTTTGGAGCGGAGTGTCATTTTAAAGACGGATTACATTTTATGGGAGAAGGTCTTTTATATCCTGAATTAATCAATTCAACAACACTTGAAAAGATTGATATAGAAGAAGGTGCTGTCGGAGAGCTTGTTTTGACGAATTTACAAAAAGAAGCTCAACCGTTAATCAGATACAGGACTAAAGATGTTATTAAAATTTTAACAACAAATTGTTCTTGCGGGTATCCGGGATTTAAATTTGAAATTGTAGGACGTTCCGATGATATGATTGTTGTAAGAGGGGTAAATGTTTTTTTAAGTACAGTTGAAAATATTATAGGGAAACATTTGGATGTACTTACAGGAGAGTTTCAAGTACATATTAATCGTAATGTTCCTATAGAACGATTTAAACTTGTTTTTGAAATTAAAAATAAATATATGAACAATGTGGAAGAAATAGCGAAATCATTGTTTTGTGATTTTGAGGAGGCTCTTTATTTCAAACCTGAAATGCAGCCGGTTAAACAGGGAGAATTGCCTTTAAATGAAAGCAAAACAAAACGTTTATTTAGAATTTTATAATATTTAAAATAATAAATTATGTATCGATTAAAAAAAATTGAGATTTATGCTTCTGAAAT
>CAZDEU010000044.1:0-5846 GCA_964504265.1 uncultured Bacteroidales bacterium | reverse complement strand
GGAATGTTATCGTTGGTGAAAAGTGTGTTTTAGGTCCTAATTCTTCTATATCCGAAAATATTACGATTCAAGATAATGTAGTTGTAGGTTTAGGAGCTGTTGTTATTACCGATCTTGAAAAAAATGCGGTATATGTTGGGAATCCGGCACATTATCATAAAGAAAATAAATAAAGAAATTAAAGTAAAGTAAATATTATATTATGGCTGGAATAAATAAATATGGAGAATTTCCCGAAAAAATATCTCCTTTTTTAAAGAAAAAGATGGACGAATTGTCTGAAAAATTCGGATTACAATCATCAGAATATAAAGCGCTATATTATCAGTTTGTTAAACAAAAAGCAGAGGATATTATTGAAGCAGAATCTAATAATCGTCATTGGGAAGCAGATGTAGATGTAGATAATCAGGGAACCGTGAAAGGTGTGGAAAGACTTTATACGCAAAGCGCAGTTATAGAACCGACTATGGTGTGTGCTTCCCATTGCCGTTATTGTTTAAGAGCAAATTATCAAATGTTTACGTTAAGTGAAGAAGAGTTGATGAAAATAGCTCGATATTGTGGCTCGGAAATGGTGAGTGATACCCTAAGTGAAGTGCTTATTACAGGAGGGGACCCTTTTGTTGTCCCTAAAAGATTAAAATATCTTGTTGATGCAATTATTCATTATGCTCCAAATATTAAAAGAATTAGAATTGCTACACGTTTGCCCTTGCATGATCCAAATCGTGTAGATAATGATATTTATGAAATTTTTAAGAGTAATGCCGACAAAGTAAGATTTGAAGTAGCCACTCAAATTAATCATGCTGTTGAATTGTTCCCTGAAACAAGAATTATTTTTAAAAAATTTCATGATATTGGAGTAAATGTATACTCTCAAAATGTCCTTATTAAGGGTGTTAATGACAATATAAAAGCTTTGACAGAATTATATCAGACAATGCGTGAATTAAATATTGAAGCACATTATTTGTTTCACAGTGTTCCTATGAGAGGAATGCATCATTTACGCACTTCAGTACAACTCGGAATTGATCTTGCTTTACAGTTAACGAATAGTGGGAAAATTTCAGGTAGAGCAAAACCAATGTATGCGTTAATGACCGATGTTGGTAAAGTTACGCTCTATCAAGGAACTATTATTGAAAAAACTAATGATAATTATTTGGTTTTAAAAACCTCTTATAATTATGCAGATCGTATGAAATTAAATCCACAATGGAAGCTTCCAAAAACAGCTTCTGTAACGGAAGATGGATTTTTAATAGTTAAGTATCTTGATGGATCAGATAATTGATTTTAAAATAAAAAATTATGTGTTTTGTGAAAATGGAATTAAAATAAAAAATTAGTTGAAATGAAATCTTTTTATAAAGTAGAACGAAGAGAATTACCATTTTTTGATGAAGAAGTAAAATTTTATAAGCGAGCTTGTAGAACAGCAAGAGAACATGGCTATAAAGGTTTTGGAGGATTGCCTTTATTTTTATTTACTCGTTTAAAAGATCATATTCTTCAATTAATTGCTTTGAAGATTCCTTACTCTGGTTTTAAAGTAAAATTACAAAAATGGAGAGGCGTAAATATTTCCCCTAAAGTTAGCATAGGCCCTTTTGTGTTTATTGATGATGTTTACCCTAATTATTGTGTTTTGGAAGAAGGTTGTTCTTTGTCGGGATATAATGTTATACTTACTCATTATAAACCATTGAGATATCATAAAAATGTGTCGGAAGCATTTGTGGCTCCAACAGTTATTGGGAAAAACGCTGTTTTGGCGGTTAATGTAACGGTTTTACCTGGAGTGAAAATTGGAGAAGGAAGTATAATTGCAGCGGGAGCTGTTGTTACAAGAGATATTCCTCCTTTTGTTCTTGCAGGTGGGGTTCCGGCAAAAATAATACGTGAATATATAGTTGAAGATGATGTTCCAGTGGGGATTAAAGAAAAGGATGAGTAATAATTTTTATATGTAAACATGAAAAATCTCTGTTTCCTCACCAACGATGTCGAAACCACTTCCATAGTCAACGGAGGCTTGCGTCCGGAGACGGGATTGAAGGTATGGAAAGAGGGGTTGCCGCTTTTATTGGATATCTATGCCCGCCACGAGATAAAGACTACTTTTTTTGTGGTAGCCGATTTTGCCCGTGATTTTCCGGAGGTGATTCGCATGCTCTTGGCGGCGGGACATGAGGTGGGGTTGCACGGTCTCACCCACGACCATAGGCGGGCGTTCGATAGCATGAGTCTTGAGGAACAGATTCACGACCTGCGGGAAGGCAAAAAGATATTGGAAGACATAGGAGGGGAGGAAATCCTCTCTTTTCGTTCTCCGGCATTGCGTGTGAATGAGTTTACCCCTCGTGCCCTCATGGAAACGGGTTTCCGTTACGACAGCTCGGTAGCCCCCCAACGCCTTGATATGTTTATGTCCTTAGGCAGTAAAAAGAAATTGGCATGGCTCAGGGCACCACGTAAGCCTTACCAAGTGGCGGAAAACAACCTAGCACGCCGTGGAAACATGCCCTTATGGGAAGTGCCGGTATCTTCATTCGGTCTGCCCTATATAGGAACGTTTATGCGTATAGCCCCTGCCTTAAACCAACTGATACGTTGGTGTTTATACCTGGAAACCAAAAACACGGACAAAGTCGTCAACTTTCTCATCCACCCCAACGAGCTGATAACGGAAGAAGACCTTCGCCTCGCCACCGAGCGCCGGGCAAGCAATTACCTTTCCTATCTCCTCTCGGATGTCCTTCGCCGCAAGCTCAAACAAAAGAACCTCGGACCCCAAGCCGCAGAACTCTATGAAAAAGAGATAAAGTTCTGGAAAGAGAGAGGATATACTTTTAAAAAAATTATGAATTATGAATTATGACTCAAGGAAGTTTTCAGTTTTCAGTTATCAGTTTTCAGTCTTTTTTTTCGTTCCGAAAAAAATAAGTTTTAGGATGTATAACAAAATTAATGTTTTAATAATATTCTTAATAATTTGTTAGCAATTATCTTAAGGTATATCTATAAAGATTAAATTAATTTAAAAATAAAAATATTGTGGTTTGAGTCAACGCATTGACAACTGAAAACTGAAAACTGACAACTGAAAACTGACAACTGAAAACTGACAACTGAAAACTGAAAACTGAGAACTGACAACTGAGAACTGACAACTGAAAACTGACAACTGAAAACTGAAAACTGAAAACTGACAACTGAGAACTGATAGCTGACAGCTGAGAGCTCTTCTCGGCACTCGGCACGAAAAAACAAATAAAAAATCCGCATTCATCCGCCGCATCCGCGTCATCTGCGTTCTATTATCTTGGAAATCTGTGGGAAAAAAAATCCGAGAGAAAAAGGCAGTTTTGCGTGCAACAAATCAAAAGGGAAGCCGTTATAAAAATTAATGATGCTAAATTTACATAAGATTTAAAACAACAAATGAAAACATGGAAAAATTTAAATAAACCACCTGTGGTTGTCGCTTTATTTCAAATTAAATATGCAGCGACAGGGATTAAATTGAATGATTTTTTAAAATATGATACGCAAATTAAACATATTTTCCCTATCCGAAGGGATAGTATTCAGCTTGGTATTGATTTAGGAAATTCTTCCATTCCGTTAGGAATCTCAAAAATCAGCGGTACCTCTGATGCAAAAATAGGCAGCTATGTATATTTTTCAGTTGATCAAAAAACTAAACTTGAGATTTCAGAAAATACCATAACATATATGGATGAACGCCCATATCAGGGATGGGATAGTTTTAAAGAATTTTCCATAAAGATATTAATGATATTATCTGAAGTTCTCAATAATATAGAAATTATTCGTACATCTATTCGGTTCATTAATCGTTTTACATTCGACAATTTCGACTATCCTCAGGATTATTTCAAAACTTTAATATCAAGTAGTAAGGAAAGTGAGTTACCATACCCTTTACGTCAATATGGTTTTCGTTTATTGATGGACATTCCTCATTCTGATATTTATTCTATTGTTAATCAAAATGTTGAAAATGTACGCAATAACTTATACATTTATACCTTTGATATTGATGTATTAGATCGACAACATATTTTTTTTGATATCGAAACACTTAAAGCAAATATGGAATATTTACGTGATGTTAAGAATGAAATCTTTTTCAATAATATAACTCAAAAAACATTGGATTTATGCAATTAGTTCAACTATCAAATAAATTACGCCCTCTAACACTTGCCGCAGGTTTATTGTCAGCAGCTACAGCATTTGAATATTCGGATGTAGATGCTTACAGTGGAATTTTAACGCTTACCTCAAATAATAAAACTTCTGAATACATAAAATCGGTAGATAAAAGTGATACTAATTTTTTCTTACAAAAATTTAGGTTTGAGACTCATTTAATAAATTGGGAAAAGAAAACGAAGTTTTTATCTTCCGTAAAATCTATTATCGAAAATGAAGATTTTCAGGCTATTGTTTCAATGGGATATTCGGCAGTTCCATATATAATTGAAGAAATTGAAAATAAACCATCCACGCTTGTTTGGGCACTTAATCTTATCTATAATCGTAAAATAACAAATAATCCAAACACTACGATTTCTGAAGCATGCAAATTATGGATACAAGAAATAAAGAAACTAAAAAACGAATAATAACCGAAGCATTTCCTAAGCTATTACAAGACAATGCTTTTGATATAACAAGTAAAGACACACCGGATTATAATTGCATTGCATGGGCATGTAAATTTGATGAACGATGGATTCAACCTCCTTTTCTTGGCAAACCCAATTTAGATTGTGTGCTTTGGTGGCCACCTGGTGTTCCTGAAGGACTTGAACCGGATTGTTTAAAAAAAGTATTTGAATATTTTGGCTATACGGAATGTGATTCAGGCCTACATGAAAATGGCTATTGTAAAATTGCAATATATTATAATGAACAAAAAAATGAATGGACGCATGCGGCAAGAGAGTTGAAAAATGGTTATTGGACGAGTAAATTAGGACCTCAAGAGGATATTCAACATGGCCGTCCGGACTATATTGAAAATGATGTATATGGTAAAATTTATTGCTTTATGAAAAAAAGATTTGAATAAAAAATTGCGAGTGAAGGAATCAATTAAAAATTAAGAATTAAAAATTAAAAAAGGAAAAAGTCGAAGTCGATTATGATGCGTATATGTTCCGAAAAAGGATAGCACGCTGATGACGCGGATGTGACGGATTTTAACGGATTATATAAATAATAAACAAATAAAAATATGACTGATTTATTACATAAAGAATTGACAGATGAAATTATAAAATGTTATTATATAGTTTATAATAAGTTAGGTTATGGTTTTTTAGAAAAGGTGTATGAAAAGGCTATGATTATTGAATTAACGAAAAAGAATTTAAGGGTAGAATGTCAAAAATCCATAGAAGTATATTATGATAACAATATAATAGGAAATTATTATGCCGATTTAATTGTTGAAAATAAAGTAATTATTGAACTTAAAGCATGTGAATATCTTCGGGAAGAACATAAGTTACATATGATAAATTATCTGAAAGCAACGACGATAGAAATAGGTCTTTTAATGAATTTCGGCAAGGAACCTGAGTTTTCAAGAAAAATATTTTCAAATAAAAACAAGAAACAAATCGAATAAAAAATCCGCATTAATCCGTTTCATCCGTGTCATCTGTGTGCCATTTTAATCAATTAAAAATTACGAATTAAAAATTACGAATTGTTTTTTCATTCCGAAAAAATCAGGAAGCTTGAATCAACGCATTGAAAAACTGAAAACTTTTTAACCGCAGAGAGCGCAAAGAATACCG
>CAZDEU010000043.1:0-17074 GCA_964504265.1 uncultured Bacteroidales bacterium | reverse complement strand
ACGACCGCAATGGTCACAGGATTTTAAGTCCTGCGTGTCTACCAGTTCCACCACCTGGGCACATTTTTTCAGTAAAAAAAACTCTCAAAACTGAGAGTTTTGTGAGCGGAAAACGGGACTCGAACCCGCGACCCCGACCTTGGCAAGGTCGTGCTCTACCAACTGAGCTATTTCCGCGTTGGTATTTATTCGGCAAAGATAAAAAAAAATTTTCCCTTAAAGCAAATTTTTTATATTTTTTTTAAAAATTATTTAATATTTTTTAGCATTTTCTTAATCTCGTTGAGTTTCATCAATGCTTCTACAGGTGTTAGAGTATCAATTTCAGTATTTGATATCTCATCTTTAATTTGTTCTAAAAGAGGGTCATTTAACTGGATAAAACTTAACTGAAAATTATCAGAATTTATTTTTTCAGTTTTTTTAGTAATATTATTATCAGAATTTGAATGAGTTTCTTCGAGTTTAACGAGCATTTGATTAGCTCTATCGACAACAGAAGGTGGCATACCTGCCATTTTTGCAACATGAATTCCAAAACTATGTTCAGTACCACCGGGCATTAATTTTCTGAGAAAAATAACTTTATTGCCTATTTCCTTAACTGCTACGTGAAAATTTTTAATACCATTCATGGTTGTAGCCATTTCGTTAAGCTCGTGATAATGTGTTGCAAACAAAACTTTAGGTTTGAGCTGTTCATTATTGTGCAGATATTCAGCTATTGCCCAAGCTATTGAAATACCATCGTAAGTACTTGTTCCTCTTCCGATTTCATCTAATAAAATAAGGCTTCTGTCTGAAATATTATTCAATATACTTGCAGTTTCATTCATTTCGACCATAAAAGTTGATTCACCTGATGTGATATTATCAGAAGCACCAACTCTAGTAAATATTTTGTCAACAATTCCAATTTTTGCAGATTTGGCGGGTACAAAAGAGCCAATTTGAGCCAACAATACTATAAGTGCTGTTTGTCTTAATAAAGCTGATTTACCCGACATATTAGGACCAGTAATAATTAAAATTTGCTGTTCTTCATTATCAAGATAAACATCATTAGGGATATATTCTTCACCAGCAGGTAATTGTTTTTCAATAACTGGGTGGCGTCCGTTTTTTATATCAATAATTTGCGAATTATTAATTTCAGGTTTTGAATAATTATTGGCAGAAGCGCAGCGTTCGAGCGACAGCAGGCAGTCTAAGCGGGAAATCAGACCTGCATTAAGTTGGATTGGTTTAATATAATCGTTTAAACCAGTAATTAAGTTGTTAAAAAGCTCAGTTTCTAAGTTTAAAATTTTTTCTTCGGCACCAAGAATTTTTTCTTCATATTCTTTAAGTTCTTCAGTAATATAACGTTCGCAGTTCACCAGAGTTTGTTTGCGTGTCCATGTTGAAGGCACTTTATCTTTATGAGCATTAGTAACTTCAAGATAATATCCAAAAACATTATTAAATCCAATTTTCAATGAAGAAATACCTGTTATTTGAATTTCACGTTGTTGCATTTGTAAAAGGTAATCTTTTCCAGAATATGCTAATTTTCTAAGTTCGTCTAATTCATCAGATACTCCATCGGCAATAACATTACCTTTGGCGGCAATTGCTGGCGGGTCGGGTTGTATTTCTTTTCCTATTCTGTCTCTTATAAGAATGCAGGGATTCAACTGTTCGGCAATTTTTAAAAATGCTTCTAATTTAGTATGTTGGCATATTTCTTTAACAGGCTCGATTGCCAAAAGGGCTTTTCGTATCTGTAATATTTCACGTGGATTAATTCTGCCTATAGCAGTTTTTGAAATCAATCTTTCTAGGTCGCCAATTGATTTAATATGTTGACGAAGTTCTTCGGCTGTTTCAGTATGTTCAATAAACCATTGAACCATATCAAGACGTTCTTCGATGGGTTTAATATCTTTTAAAGGCATAAGCACCCATCGTCTTAAGAGCCGCGACCCCATAGGTGTTACGGTCTTATCAATAACGTTAAGTAGTGTAGCACCTTGTTCGTTAATAGAATTTACTAATTCTAAATTTCGTATTGTAAATTTATCAAGCCAAACGTAATGATCTTCTTCAATTCGGGCAATACGGATGATATGACCAAGTTTATCATGTTGAGTTTCAGCAAGATAATGCAAAGAGGCGGCTGCAGCAATTATTCCTGCATCCATTTCATCAACGCCAAACCCTTTTAATGATGTAGTTCCAAATTGTTTAAGCAAAATTTCTCTTGCAAAATCATAAGTAAAAACCCAGTCATCGAAAGTATTGATATAAAATCTTTCGCCATAAATATCAGTAAAAGCAGTTTGTTTATTTTTTTGGAGAATTACCTCACTAGGTTTAAATGTTTGCAGAAGTTTATCAACATAAGCTATTGAGCCTTGAGCCATATAAAATTCGCCAGTAGAAACATCAAGGAAAGCTGCACCGGCAATATTGTTTGCTATATGGATACCTGCAAGAAAATTATTAGTTCTAGACTCAAGAATTTTGTCGTTATAAGAGACTCCTGGAGTTACGAGTTCAGTAACTCCTCTTTTTACAAGTTTTTTAGTAAGTTTAGGATCTTCTAATTGGTCGCATATAGCAACTCTGTAGCCTGCTCTTACTAATCGGGGTAAATAAGTGTCGAGTGAGTGGTGTGGAAAACCTGCAAGTTCAATATAAGAAGCAGAACCGTTAGCTCTTTTGGTAAGTATAATACCTAAAATTGAGGAGGCTTTAATAGCATCTTCGCCAAATGTTTCATAAAAGTCGCCCACTCTAAAGAGCAACAGAGCGTCAGGATATTTAGCTTTTATTGAGGCATATTGCCTCATCAATGGTGTATCAGATGCTGCAGTATTTATATTTTTTGACATATTATCGCAAAATTAATAGTTTTTAACTTAATTTTTAAAATTACTTTATAATTTTGTTATTTATTTTTTAACATTATGAGAAAACTAACAATGGACGAGCTTAACAGAATGAATGTTAATGAATTTCATCAAGCTCCCAAGAATCCTGTTTATATTATATTAGATAATGTAAGAAGTTTACATAATATAGGTTCAATATTCAGGACAGCAGACGCTTTCAGGATAGAGAAATTATTTTTATGTGGCATTACAGCTACTCCACCTCATCGCGATATTCATAAATCTGCTTTAGGATCAACTGAATCTGTAGAATGGGAATATTATTCAGACAGTTCTGAAATAACAAAAAAATTAAAAGCTGATAATGTTGAAATTTTTGCAATAGAGCAAACTGATAAATCTATTTTATTAAATAATTTTACGATAAAAAGACATAAAAAAAACGCTTATGTATTTGGTAATGAGGTGAATGGAGTGTCGGATGAAGTTTTATCACTTTGTGATTTTTCGCTCGAAATACCTCAGTTTGGAACAAAACATTCGTTTAATGTTGCTGTGAGTGCGGGCATAGTTTTGTGGAAGGATTTTGTTGACCGTATGATGTAAAGTAATTGATAATTATAAAGTGAATTGACAATTGGTATAATTAATACATCGTTTCAAAAATTAATATTTCAAATAAATAAAAGGTTGTGAATCGGAATTATATGTTTGAAAAATGAATAATATAGCAATAAACAATATAATAATTTGGAAACCCCAATGAAGATTTGAGAATTTATTTTTAATTCTATTCACAAAATCAATAGACAAATAATGCAAAATTATAGATATAATTAAAACACATAAAGGTAAAATGTAAAATTCAGCCCAATTTAAAATTAAATCATATTCTAAACCTGCAAATATTTTTTTAAACATCAAAATTGATTTAGCAAGACTTTCGGTTTTAAAAATGATCATAGAAAAGACCAAGAAATGAAAGGTAATAAGTATACTAAAAAAGCTATATATTTTATTATTTATTTTTTGAGATAATTTTTTTCTAAGATTACTAGAAGATATATCCCAAGCTAAAGCTAAGCCGTGCAAAGTTCCCCAGATGATGTAAGTAACAGCAGGACCGTGCCATAAGCCAGAAATACAAAAAGTAATAAGCACAGCAACAGCAACGCCAAAAGTTTTAAATTTACGGAAAGAAAGCGAAAGAGGTTTAAAAATATAATCATTTAACCAAGAAGAAAGAGTAATATGCCATCTTCGCCAGAAGTCGGTAATATTTTGAGCCAAAAAAGGTTTATTAAAATTTGTTTCAATATTAAAGCCAAGCAAAAGAGCAATTCCGATAACAATATCGGTATAACCAGAGAAGTCGAAATACAATTGCATAGTATAGCCATAAGCTGCCATAAGAGTTTCAAAATTTGTAAAAAACTCAGGTGCATCAAAAACCCTGTCAACAAAGTTGCGCCCTAAGAAATCGGCAATAACAATTTTTTTAAAAACTCCACAAATAATTAAAAACAAAGCATTCCCAATTTTAGTTTTATCAATAAAAACCTTTTGCGATAGTTGTGGTAAAAGATTACGAGCTTTTGAAATTGGGCCAGCAAGAATATTTGGGAAAAAAGAAACAAAAAGCAGATAATTAATATAATTGTTTTCAGGTTTTTCTATCAATTCGCGTTTTAAATCAAAAATATAGCTTAGAGTTTTGAAAATATAGAAAGATATGCCTATTGGCATTATAACATTAAGAAACTCAGGGACTTCATAACTTAAATTAGCATTAAAATAATTATTAATAATATCAACTCTTAAATTATTAAAAAACACAGCATATTTAAAATACAATAAACTACTTATATTAATCAATACGGCTAATAGAACATATATAGATTTATAAATATCTTTTTTAGCTCTATATATTGCTTTACCTATAAAAAAGTCAGAAGTTGCGATAAAAACCAGTAAAAAAACATATAAACCACTTAATTTATAATAAAAATAAAGGCTAAAAAATAGAAGCAGCAGATTTCTCAGTTTAATATTTCTAAAAGATAAAGCATATAAAAAATAAAAACCAGTAAATAAAACTATAAAAAAAACAGAATTATAAACAACAGGCTGTTGATTGTTGTAAAACAGAATTTCAGGAATATTTTGCAATAAACTTTCCCACATAATTATTTAATTATCAAAACTATACCAGGTTTTAAATTATCATTTTTTAAATTATTTAATTTTTTAATATTATCAACAGTAGTATTGTATTTACGTGCAATAATCCACAGGCTCTCGCCACTTTTAACTTTATGTTTAATTTGTTTACTGTTGTTATTAGTTTGAGTTGAAGGAGGTGTATTTTTAACATCAGAATAAACAATAAGTTTTTTACCTGCAATAATTTTATTGGAAGAAAGATTATTCCAACTTTTTAAATTGCTAACCGAAACATCAAATTTTTCGGCTATAGAACCAAGGTTATCCCCTTTTTTAATAGTATATTCAACTGCTGACCCTGTATTAGTAATTTTTTGAAAGTGTGATTTATTTTCTTTTTTATCAGCAACTACTTTAGACACAGTATTTTTACGAAAATCATTTTTAGGAAAGCAATGCACCAAATCTGCAGAATCTAAAGCAAAATTAAAAGCTAACAAAGAATCTAAATATTGATTATTGAGCCATATTTTATAAGAATTCAGAATTGCATTCATAAACAGGTCAGCTTTAAGGTGATAGCCTTCGTTGGTAAGATGCACCTTGTCGCGTTTAGCTAATTTAGCTCCAAGCCATTTCAACATAGCCTTATCGCCACCAGAAACACGATAATAATCGTAAAAAACGCAATTATTTTTAAAAGCAACATTACGTGTTAATTCAGAAAAATTTTTACATTCAGCAACATTATAATTACGGCGGTAAAAATTTTGAGAGCTATTGATAATTATAAGCGAATTAGGTGAAGCTGTTCTGATTTTATTAATAATTGTCATCAACATTTTTTCCATTGACGAATAATTAAAAGCTTGTTTATAAAAATCGTTACCGCCAAGGTCAATAACAACCATGTCGGGTTTATATGTATCAATTTGCTCAACGAAGAGATTTTGCTTGAGAATACTGGCATAACCAGCACCATTAATACCTGCACTTGAATATAAGATTCCATTATCAAATTGAGATTCAATAATTAAACCGTAGAATTCAAAAAAGTTTTGTTCAGGTTTTGTTTTATCAACAAAAAAATGCAGTGTATCAGAAATTTCATTAATTTTAACTTCAATATAATTATTATTAGTTTGAGAATTACAATCAATAAAAAGTGTATCAATTTGAGAAGAGGTTTTTAATTTTAAATCAAAACTATTAGGCGAAATCCTTAAAAATAACTTTAAAACATTAAAATCCTTATGTAAATCATTTTTAGGGAAAACCAACTTAAAGTTGGCACTTGAATCGTTTGTATAAATAGTAACTCCACTAATTCCGATATCAAATTTATTATCTTTATCAACATTTTTAGAATTTTCCCAAATACCTTCGGCGTAGGTTCTGTAATTCCAAGCCGAATGAGTATTAGCAGCCCTGAAAGGGAAGACCAAACCTCTGCCACCATATCCAAAATGTTTCTGAAATCTGTCGCGTAATCGACCGGTACCAATACCAGCTTGAACATGAGAATCGCCTATATGTAAAATCTTTATCTTTTTTTTATCAGCTTGCGATAATTTTGTAAAAAAAGAATTAATTGCCTCATTATTAACCCATTCAATAAAATTAATATCATATTTAATAAAAGGGAAAAATTTATGATATTTTATAACAGAATCAATATATTGAATTTTTTTTAATGAATCTTCAGATGAAGAAGCATTAGTCGTATTAATAATAAAAACATAAAAAATAACATTTAAAATGAATACATATTTATTTAAATTCAAAAACTTCATCCTTTCATTCTTTAATTGATTTATAAAAATTTTCTTTTTCTTGCTTGATACGAATTGTACTCAGCCATAATAGCTTTAAACAATTCATCGCCAATAATTTGCTGTCCACGATAAGCAAAATGACCATCGGGCGAAGCAAGTCCCTTAGCAGCCCAAGCTCTTATAGAGTTTTCGCCCCCCATAGTAGAATACAAATCCCAAAAAGCACAATTAGCTTTCAAGGCTGCATTTTTCTGGACTTCAACAATTTGAGGAATTTGTGAATATGAAACATAAAGCTCACCTTGTTTTCTCGACATATCTCCTGTACTTATCACTAAAATAGCAGAGTTTGGAGCAACTTTTTTAAATTTACTAAACAGCGAATAATAAAGAGATTCAAGATTTTTCAAATCGGTTGAATCATTAACATAAGGAACCACATTACCACCATATTGAAAAATAATAAGTTTTGTATTAAGAACTTTAAATTGCGAAGCAAGGTAAGCCTGATTAATTTTTAAAAGCCCTCCCCCACTATGCCCTCTTATAGCATAATTATCAACCTGCACACCATTATAGCTATCCATAAGTAAACCATAAAAATCGGGACTTATTTCAGAATTAAAAATAATTTTAATATAATTAGGTGAATTTAATACATGGAACGAAAATAAATTAAACCATTTTGATTCGGGGAGAGTATCGGACATCAAAATATGATTTTCGTTGTCATATATATCAACAGCACATGGCAGAACAGAATTGCCATACATTACAGATATTTTTTTATAATATGATTGAGACTTTAATTTAATATTAATCCCGGCTTCATTTGCTGTAAGCCAAAAGTTATAAGTAGAATCAATTTCATCTTTAATAGAGTCATTACTAAAAGATTTTTTATATTGATAATTGCAATTATTAAATTTAAAAAGAGTTCCAGCAGGTCCATATAAATCGGAAGAATACTTATTGCTAAATACATTGAAACGGCACCAGTTTCCATTGGTTGTTCTCGAATAAACAACGGGAGATGCAATATCAGTAAAAGGGATAAAGCCAGGTCCACTTCCACCAAATTTATTTTGAAATTTTTGACGTAAAACATGAGTAATCCTATCGCCTTCGAGCTGAGAATCGCCATAATGAGCAATTCTGACTAAACAGGAATCTTTTACGTTGACAAGTGCATCAAAAAACAAATCTAAAGCATAACTACCATAGTTGTTGATAGGATTAAGTAAGTGAATATTTTTTTTATATTGAAAATCATTAAATAATTTCCTACGCGCAAACAATTTAGATTTATCATTTAAAAGATAGTCAATTATACTGTCGACTTTAACATTTGCATGAGGCACATCAAAATTAACAAGTTCGCTGAAAGAGTAAAATTTATAGCCTGATTTAGCAATAAAATCGATTTTTTGAATATCAACATCATAAAATGAAAGAGCTGTAAAGAGCAATTCTAAAATAACTAAAGTAAAAAACGCCTGCCAAATTTTGTTATTTTTTTTCACCTTTTAATTTAATCTAATATTGCTTTAAAGTGTCTGTGTATAAAATCTTGAGTTTGCGAAGATACAGAGTTTTTTTTTAAAAGTATATTAAAGATTATAATCTTAAAAAAATTAATTTTGCAAAAAATTTCAGTTAATATTTACAAATACAAGAAAATGACAATTAATATTAATCAGCCTACAAAAGAACTTGCCGAAGAATTAAACAAGAAATTCACAAAAAAAAATCCTATTGAAGTAATTAAATATTTTTTATTAGAATTTAAAAATAAAATTGCTTTTGCTACAAGTTTTGGAGCTGAAGATCAGGTTGTTACTGAAATGATTGCAGGTATTGATAAAAGTATGTACATTTTTACATTAGACACAGGCAGATTATTTCAGGAAACTTATGATGTTATGGAATTTACTATTGAAAAATATGGAGTTAACATACATACTATGTTTCCTGATGCAAAACAAGTTGAAGAGATGGTTAACTCAAAGGGTATTAATCTTTTTTATTATTCAGTAGAAAACAGGAAACTATGTTGCAAAATTCGTAAGACAGAACCATTAAAAATAGCTTTGAAAGGGCAAAATGTATGGATAACTGGGCTAAGGCGTGAACAATCAATTACCCGCAACAATATGCAAGTAGTAGAATGGGACGAGGAACATAAAATGTTAAAAATAAATCCATTAATTGACTGGACAGAAGAGGAGGTTTGGAAATATATTAAAGAAAATAACATACCTTACAATTCATTGCATAAACAAGGCTTTAGAAGTATAGGATGCCGTCCATGTACAAGAGCTGTTAACCCTGACGAAGATGTAAGAGCAGGTCGTTGGTGGTGGGAAAATCCCGAGAACAAAGAATGCGGGCTACATCAAAAATAGAATTACTCCTGTTTTTTTAAGTTTTTAATGTATTTTTCTTTAGTATCGACGGGAATAATCATTGAACGGCGGTAAGCAGAATCGTCGTCGCTAAATAATTTGCGATATGTAATATGTCGTTTAGCAAATTTGCCGCCTACTGATTCGTGCAAAGCTCTCATTTTAGGGTTAAAATCACCTACCCACGACAATTCCAATTCAGTATACCAAGGTTTTTTGTTCATTACTTGTTGTAAATGCCAAAAAATAGCAGACTCCACACCCGATTTTTGAAATTTAGGTCTAACCCCCATTATAGTAATTCTTGCCCGAGTAATAGTTTTAAGTTTGTTCAGAAACAGAAAACGGATTTTGTTCCATAAATGCAGTTTACCATTAAGATGTTTAAGAATTTGATTAACATCAGGGAACATAACAAGAAAAGCGATAGGTTCATCTTCAAAATATACAAACCAAGTAAATTCTTCTTCAAAAATTGGTTTTGCATTTTTTAAAGTTCTTCTTAAATCTTCAGGATTTATAGGAGTAAAATTTTCGTGAAATTGCCATGTATCATCGTAAATAAGCTTAAAATCGTTAATATATTTTTCTTGATTTTTAAACGAAAAATGTTCGAACACATAACCAGGTTTTTGTCTTATCCAGTTAGCAATTTTCCAGAAACGTTCAGGGAAAGGCTTAGTTAAATCAAGGTGATTAGAAACCTGTTCAAAATAAAATTTAAAGCCATATTTTTCGAAAAAATCTTTATAATAAGGATGATTATAGTTCATTCCAAAACCTGGGTGCATAAAGCCTTCGACCAATAGCCCCCAGAAATTATCATTTTCACCAAAATTAATAGGACCATCCATAGCCTGCATACCTCTATCAGAAAGCCATTCACGGGCTTTATCAAATAAAATAAATGCAGCTCTAATATCATCAATACATTCAAAAAAGCCCATACCGCCAGTAGGTTGCTGATAATTATAAGCCTTTTTTTTGTTGATAAAAGCAGCCACCCTACCAATAGGTGTTTTTTCGTCATCAGCATATAATATCCATCGACAAGCCTCGCCATGATTAAAAAACACATTTCTTTTAGGGTCAAAAATTGCATTAACAGTATCATCAAGCGGGCAAACCCAATAAGGGTCATTTTTATAGATTTTACGAGCTACATCAAGAAATAATTTCTTGGTTTTTTTATCGTTTACTTCAACTAATTTCATTTTTTAATATATTGAAGGCACAAAGATAATATTTTGAAAATATTTATCAATATTATAATTTTTCAAAAAATAAATTCAGCTAAATAGCTATTTTTGCAAATGTAGTTTTTTGATTTCAATTTTAAAATAGTATAAAATGAAAACAGTTAATTTTATTAAATGAAAAAATTATACATATTAATACTTAAATCATTTTTAGGTCCATTAGTAATGACATTTTTTATTGCAATTTTTGTACTACTTATGCAATTTTTATGGAAATACATCGATGATTTAATTGGTAAAGGATTAGAATGGTACATTATAGGCGAGTTATTGTTTTACGCATCGTCGACCTTTGTACCTCTTGCATTACCGCTTGCTATACTGCTTTCTTCAATAATGACCTTTGGTAACCTTGGCGAAAATTATGAACTTGTTGCTATTAAAGCTTCGGGCATATCACTTAAAACTATAATGATACCTTTAATAATTTTATTAGTCATAATAAGCATAGGAACATTTTATTTTTCAAATAATATTTTACCAATAGCAAACCTAAAAATGTCGACTCTACTTTATGATGTTAGAGAGCAAAAACCGGCTTTAAATATTAAAGAAGGTATTTTTTATAATGGTATTGATGGTTTTGTAATAAAAGTTGGAGAAAAAGACAATGACGACAGAACAATAAGAAATATATTGATATATGACCATACTAACAGAGGAGGAAATAATAATTTGACTATAGCAGAATACGGAACTATGGATATGTCGAAAGATAAAAGATATTTAATATTTAAATTATATAAGGGATGCAATTATCAGGAGAAAACAGAAAGCCGCTCTCAAATTGAAACGCGTCCATTTCAGCGTACACGTTTTAAAACAGAAGAAAGGCGTTTCGACCTTTCGGCTTTTTCACTTCAACGTACAAATGAAGAGTTTTTTAAAGATAATTATAAAATGATGAATATTAGCCAGTTAAAAGCTGACCAAGACACTTTGAACAAAGTTCTTGCAAGAGATTTAAAAGTTTTTAAAGATTTTACTGTTAATAATTTTCAGAATCTTTGGGAATATAAAGATACAAACGAAACAAATATATATGATACAGTTAAATATAATATAGTTAATGAAGATTTTCTGGCAAATTTTCAAAAAGAAGAACAAAAAAACATAATAGAAAATGCAATAAATAACGTAAGAACCACATCAGCATATTTAGCAAATTATATAACAAACGATTACGAAACAGCCCGTTCAATTAGACGAAGACAAGTAGAATGGCACCGTAAATTTTCGTTATCATTTTCTTGTTTAGTGTTGTTTTTTATTGGAGCACCATTGGGAGCAATAATAAGAAAAGGAGGACTTGGTTTACCTTTGGTCATTTCGGTTGCTTTTTTCATCATATTTTACGTAATTTCGATGATGGGTGAAAAGTTTGCAAAAGAAGGTGTTTGGCAAGCATGGCAAGGAATGTGGATTGCTTCGGTAGTTCTATTGCCAGTTGGCGTTTTTTTAACTACTAAAGCTACAACCGACTCTCAATTGCTTGATTCTGATTCGTGGAAAAAGTTTTTTAAGAAATTTTTTAAAAAAGAAAAAACAAAGAATTAAAAATGCATATATTGCAAATATGTAATAAATCGCCATTCCCACCAAAAGAAGGTGGCTCAATTGCAATGAATGCAATAACACAAGTATTATTGTCGACTAACTGCAAAGTAAAGGCAATAGCTATAAGTACTCCAAAATTAGATGTTAATAAATTAAATATACCATTATCTTACATAAATCAAACTTCTTTTGAACATTGTTTTATTGACACTGATGTAAAAATTTTACCTGCTTTAAAATGTCTTATTACAGGCAAATCATATAATGTTAAAAGATTTATATCAGATAATTTTTCATCATTTTTAAAAGACATATTGAAAAAAAATAAATATGATGTAATTCAGCTTGAAACAATTTATGTTGCACCTTATCTTGAACTTATACGCAATACATCGCCCGAATCAGTTGTTGTGCTTAGAGCACATAATGTTGAACATCTTATTTGGGAAAGAAATGCAAAATATGAAACAAATATTTTAAAAAAGTTTTATATAAAACATCTTGCTAAAACATTAAAAAAATATGAAACAAATATTTTTAATAAATTTGATGGTATTGCATGTATTTCGGATGTTGATAATGTTATTATTAAAAAATATGCAGAAAAAACAAATGTAAAAACAATTCCTTTTAATATTTCAGATTCTTTTATAAACAAAGAAGTAAAAGATTTTGCAAAAAGACATATATCGTTATTTCATATAGGTTCGATGGATTGGATACCAAATATTGAAGGTGTTAAATGGTTTTTGAATAATGTTTGGAAACTGTTAAAAGAACAGAACAGCAACATAAGTTTTGAGCTTGCAGGACGCAATATGCCGCAATGGATTTACGATATTAGCGATGAAAGAATTATTGTTCACGGCGAAGTTGAAAATGCTTTTGATTTTATGGAAAATGGGCAGATAATGATTGTGCCTTTATTGTCGGGAAGCGGTGTAAGAATTAAGATTATTGAGGGAATGGCTGCTGGCAATGTTGTTATTACTACTTCTATAGGTGCCGAAGGGATTGCTTGTACACATAAAAAAAACATTCTTATTGCCGACACTCCTAATGATTTTGTCGAAAATATTATTTGGTGCATCGACAATAAAGAAAAATTAAAAGAAATTTCTGACAATGCCCGCAAATTTGTACTGTTAAATCATTCTAAGCAAGCAGTTGCTGAAAATATTACAGCATTTTATAAAGAACTTATTGCAAATAAGCGTAGTAAAGACTAATTTTGTTGAATATTAAAAAATAAGTATAATGACAATTCTGGCTATATTATCCAGAGTTCCCTATCCACTTGAAAAAGGAGATAAATTAAGAGCGTTTAATTTGCTTAAACAATTAAGTAAAACTAATAAAATTATTCTTTTTTGTTTAAGCGATGAAACTGTTCATGCAGATGCTATGAGCCAACTTTCAGAGTTTTGTGATTCGGTTCATATACATCATATTTCAATATTTAGCATTATTTGGGGAGTTATATTGTCTTTTTTTAAAGGTTTACCTTTACAAACAGGATATTTTTACAATAATTTAGCTAAGAAAAAAATTAAAAAAATTGTTGATAGAACAAAACCGGATCATATTTTTTGTCAATTATTAAGAGTAGCCGAATACGTTAAAAAAATCGACATTCCTAAAACAATTGACTACCAAGATGTTTTTTCAAAAGGCATGCAAAGAAGAGCTGAGGTTTCATCGTGGTTTCTAAAACCATTATTTTTATTGGAGTATAAACGACTTCTCAAATATGAAAAGAAAATTTTTGACATTTTTGACAATAAATTAATAATATCAGAACCTGATAGAGATTTAATACCACATCCTAAAAAAAACAATATTGTTATAATACCCAATGGCATTGATACAGAATATTTTAAGCCAGTAAAAACTACAATAGAATTCGATATTTTATTTACAGGCAATATGTCTTATATGCCAAATGTTATAGCTGCTGAAATGCTTGCACTCGAAATTTTGCCATTATTACATATTAAAAAACCTGATATAAAATTGTTACTTGCAGGTGCCAATCCTGCTTTAAGGGTTAAAGCATTAAAAAGTGATAAAATTTTTATTAGTGGATGGGTTGATGATATTAGAGAGTGTTATAATAAATCATCAATATTTGTAGCCCCTATGATAATTGGAACAGGTCTACAAAACAAATTGCTTGAAGCTATGGCTATGGGATTGCCTTGCATAACTACTCCACTTGCTAATAAAGCCTTAGGAGCTAAAGAAAATTTTGAAATATTGGTTAGCAATACCCCTAAAGAATTTGCAAAAAATATTATAGAATTAATAAATAATGTAGAATATTCTAACAAAATATCCAAAGCAGGGCAAGCTTATGTAATAAATAAATATAGATGGGATGTACAAGCAAATATAATTCAAGAAATACTCATATCTACATAATATCAAAAAACTATTCAGCATTTATAATACAATGTCCTATACCACATTTTAAACATAGCCGTTTATTACAATACATAGTTTCCAATTCTAAAAGTGCCTGAGAATCGGCGGCTGAAGAAATTGTAATACCGAAATCAAGCCATTGCCTAGTAATTTTATTATTTTCGCCGGGCAAATTATATAAAATATCAATAGCTTTTTGTTTAAGATAATTATCGTTCTTATAATACCCATACATGAATAACATTGGAACAACCGAGTTAATAATCAGTAAATGAGCTGAATTTACACTTAACCTTTTTTCAATACTAATTTTTTTAATATTGCCAAAAACATAATGATTATCCCAATATTCACTTGCATTTGCTTTAAATATTTCAATAATTCGTTTAACAGGATATTCAATAATTTTGTTAAAAAGAGGGTAATTATTCTTTAGCAGATTGGCTAACTGTGAAATTCTGATAGTAGGAAAATTTAAAGGGCGTACTCTCAAAAACTTCCACTCATAACTGTTCATCGATTGTAAATCATATTTTGACATTAAATAAGAATAATCTGTCTTTAATTTTAAACAATAGTCATCAATTGTAAGATTAGGTAGTAAACCTGATTGCCCAAAAAGTAAAGCCTCGACCATTGATATTGATGAACCTTCGCGTGCTAATATTTTTAAAGGAGTAATACATGCCAATCTATGAAAAGGTTGAGAATTAACTCCAAAACCAAATGATTTTGACAAAAGTCGGTAAAATGCCTCTTCCCAGTTGTTTTTTAATACATCAGCATCTAAAAAAAATTCATTTGTTTTACGTTCAAAACGTTCAATTACGAGTCTTGTTAAAGTATTTTTAACAACAATATTATTTATAGAAATAATTTTATTGGAACAAGGGACTGTTTTCTTAGATTTTAAAAATCTCAAATATCTTTTATACACATTAGAAGGCAGCGAATTTCCTATACAATAATTTTGTATTTGTCGCGATGAAGCATTATACACAACGCAATCGTCAGAATAAACAACATGCAAAATAACATTATCGTAAGCATGGTCATTATTATGCCCATGCAAATTCCAATCGGACGATTTAACGTGAATTTCAACATTACCTGCCCAAGTAGTATCATCAATTTTAATAATAGCGTTCAGAAAATCAGGACCTGCATTAAAATTCTCAATTCCAGTGTTAATAATTTCAAACTTTTGACCATTATTAAGGACTAATGGATTTTTCATAAGTTTATATTTCCATAAATATTTCAAAAACAGTTCGTTCATGGCAATAAAATTTAATTTAAAAAACATATAAAAAAAACATAATTTTTTGTATCTTTGTAAAGAAATAGCAAATTAATAGATTTTTTTAAAAATCGCTAATGCTATTTACCCGCATAGTCAGATTAATTAGTATTTGATACTTTTAACTGAGTAATTGCGTTATAATTTATTAATAACTAAAAACACAAACAAACATGAATAAAATAGTATTATTAATTTCATTAGCATTTATTTTTGCGAGTTACAATGTAACTAATGCTCAGGAGCGTAAAGCTAAATCAGATATTTTTACTGTTGTAGATGTTATGCCTGAGTTTCCTGGTGGGCAAACAGCTTTAAACAACTTTATTGCAGTTAATCTTCAATATCCTGCCGAAGCAAAACAAAACAAAAAAGAGGGTACTGTGCATTCATCATTTATTGTTGAAACAGATGGGAGTATTTCAAATATTAAGATTTTAAGAAAAATTGGCTTTGGCTGCGACGAAGAGGTAGAGAGAGTTTTAAGCATAATGCCTAAATGGAAACCTGGCATGAAAAACAGAAAAGCTGTTAGAGTACAGATGAATTTACCTGTTAGTTTTTCTTTAAAAAATTAAACGCTTAATTATTAGATTGTTATAATATTTTTTAACAAATTTATTTACTAAATAGACGTTTTTTTTATTATATTTGTCGTATCAAAAAGTTTTAAATGGAAAATATAAGAAAACTTCTTTCAAAAATTGAAGTTAACATATTAAAACTTATTGAAATAAATGAAAAATTGAATGCAGAAAACAAAGTTTTTAAAGAAGAAAACAAAAAACTGCATCAACAAAATGAAGAAAAACAAACAGAAATAAAAGAATTAAAGGAAAGAATTAATAAATTAAAAATTTTTAAAACCTTTGAAACCGGTAAGGATAATAAGGAAGCAAAAAATAAAATTAATGAGTTGGTGCGGGAAATTGACAGATGTATCTCATTATTGAATGATTAAAGGATAACAAAACCTATGGAAGAATTAGCAATTACTGTAAATATAGCGAACAGGAAATACAAGCTGAAGATTGATGCAGCAGAAGAAGAGTTTGTAAGGAGTGCAGCCGATACTATTAACAGTAAAGTTAAAGATTTTGCTAATAAGTATGTTTATAAAGATGTTCAAGATTTGCTTGCGATGATAGCTCTACAGCTAACAACAAAAGCTATATCGCTCGAAAAAAAGATAGATTTTAGTGAAAACGAATTAGTGATGAAACTTCAAAAAATAAATACGGTTTTGGATGAACATATATAATTTCAATAATTAAGTTCTTTGAAAAGTACTGTCATTAAAAGGTACACCCGCACT
>CAZDEU010000042.1:0-17238 GCA_964504265.1 uncultured Bacteroidales bacterium | reverse complement strand
TTTTTCAAAAATTCTCTAAGGTAAGGGTCTTCGTCAGGTGTAACCTGATTTCCAAAATAATAATTAATTTTTGACTGAGGATGAATAACAAATAAATTGATGTACATAATGCGTTTAGTATCAGGATTTTCAATTTTTATACCTCTAACTTTAGCTCTGTTCCATGTTTCTTTAAAAGTTCTTGCATCTGAAATAGGCATTTCGAGGGGGTAACGTTTATCGTCAACTGTTATTTGATATTCTTGTTTATCGGCATTGTACATACTTAAATTCTGAACAGTAAGATTAACCCATGAATAATTGCCTTTAATTAATTTTTGACGAGCTGATGTAAATTCAATTTCGCATTCAGTTCTTAATCCTTCTTTAACTTTTTCAAATTGTTCGAGTCTGCTTTTATACTGCTCGGTTGTTTCAAATTCATCTTTAGGTTTAGTTAAATAACCATATTCTTTCATTTTTTCTTCATAACATTGCTCGTATTTTAAGTCGCTCATATCCCATAAAATTATAGTTTTGTCGTCAGAAATGCTTGCCATTATATCGTTGTTAAAAATAACTGATATTACTTTTGCTTTATGTTCATTTAATGAAGTTTTATATCTCATTTTTTTAACATCCCATATATCAATGGAGCTATTTTCGTTTCCACTGACAACAAAATTGTTAACTGTATTGAAACACAGAGAATAAACGGCTTTATCGTCGCGACGATTAAATGAACGAACTAATTGCCGTTCTTTTACATTCCAAACATTAACGCTGCGGTCGTCGCTGCCGCTTGCTAAATAAAACCCATCGCTACTAAAAGCAACAGTGTTAACGCCACTTAAATGTCCTTTAAAATTATAAATTAAGCTACCGCTTGTAGCATCAAATAAACCAACCGTATTATCCCAGCTTGCTGATGCAATATAACGGCTGTCGGCACTAAATGCAATTTTGCTAACGGTATTCTTGTGATATTTAATAAGTTTTGAAATTTTCCAATTTGTAGTGTTCCATATAGCAATGGTACCGTCTTCGGCGGCTGATGCTAACTTTAAACCATCGTTACTGAATTTAACAAAATTTATTCGGTTTGAATTATCATCTAAATTTTTAATTAGTTTGCCAGTAGCAACATCCCATATTTTCACAACATTATCCCAGTCGCCGGCTGCAATATATTTGCCATCATTACTATAATCAACGCAAAGAACCGATGTCTTGTGTCCTTCAATAACTTTGCTTAACTTGCCTGTTGATGTATTAAAAATTCTTATAGCTTTGTCTTGACAAGCTGCGGCAATAAAATCACCTTTAGGACTAAAAGCAATGCCGTTTGCCTTTGTACTGTCAAGATTGATTGTTAATAATTGCTTTTGACTATTAGTATTTATTGTAAAAAGCATTAATAAAACAATGAAAATTGTTTGTATAATTTTTTTCATTTGTATATATAATTTTAAATTTTTATTACAAAATTCAAAGATATAAAAAAAAACGCCTTTTTACATAAATTAATAAAAATGGATTAAATCTTTTTTAATAACTTTGCACTACTTATGTCAACATCAATTTCCATAAAAAATAAAAAAGCATCTTTTGAGTATATTCTACTTTCAAAATATACAGCAGGAGTATGTTTGACAGGTACTGAAATAAAGTCGATAAGAAGTGGTAAAGTTTCTATTAACGAAAGTTATTGTACTTTTATTAATAACGAATTATTTATAAAAAATATGCATATTGCTGTATATGAATACGGCAATTATAATAATCATGAACCTAAACGCGACCGCAAACTTTTGCTTACAAAACGTGAACTTCGTAAAATTTCACTGCAAATAAAAGAAAAAGGCTTAACTGTTGTTCCTACTCTTTTATTTATTAACGAAAAAGGTTTAGTTAAAATTGAAATTGCAGTAGCTAGAGGCAAAAAACTTTACGATAAACGCGAAAGTCTTAAAACAAAAGATATGCAAAGAGAGTCAAGCCATAGATTAAAAACGAGGTAGATTGATAAGTATTATAACTCATTACATTGAATAACCTTTTATCTTCAAAAATAAATTAATCTTTATTATTAAGCACTTGGTCTCTGATAATATCTTTTATGTCGGTAATAATTTTTTTTGCAAGATGTTCTGCTTTATTAATTGAATCGCTTTCTGAATAAATTCTGATAATCATTTCGGTGTTTGAGCGACGAAGATGCGCCCATTCTTTATCAAATTCTATTCTTAATCCGTCGATATCATTTATAGGTTTGCCTGCATATTTTGCTTTTAGCTTGTGCAAAATATTGTCAATATTAATATCAGGAGATAATTCAATTTTATTTTTAGAAATAAAATAATCGGGATATTTTTCTCTAAGTTGAGCGCAGGTAAAGCCAGAAGTAGCAAGGTTGCTCAAAAACAAAGCAATACCGACTAGGGCATCTCTGCCGTAGTGAAGTTCGGGATATATTACACCGCCGTTACCTTCGCCACCAATAACAGCGTTCACTTCTTTCATTTTTTCAACAACATTAACTTCACCAACAGCCGAAGCATAATATTTGCCACCATATTTTAAAGTTATGTCTTTAAGAGCTTTGGTAGAGGAAAGGTTAGAAACTGTGTTTCCGCCATTATTATTTTTAAGAATATAATCAGCAACTGAAACTAAAGTATATTCTTCACCGAACATATCACCATTTTCGCAAACTATTGCCAAACGGTCAACATCGGGGTCAACTACAAAACCTACATCAACTTTTTTTCTTTTAACAAAATCAGAAATCTCGTTCAAATTTTCAGGTAGAGGTTCAGGATTGTGGGGAAAAATACCACTTGGTTCGCAATATAATGGCTCAATGTTTTTAACACCTAAGGCTTTAAGCAAAGGAACCACCGAAATGCCTCCAGTAGAATTAACTGCATCAACAGCAATTTTAAAATTAGCTTTTGATATTGCTTCTTTATTAACTAATGGTAAAGAAAGTATTTTATTAATATGCTTTTCAATATATGAATTATTGGTTGTATAAGTACCAAGTTTATCCACTTCGTTATAAATAATTTGCTGATTTTCAGCAATATCTAACAATTCGCTTCCATCATTTGCTGATAAGAATTCGCCTTTGTTATTTAACAATTTAAGAGCATTCCAGTTTTTAGGATTGTGGCTTGCAGTTATTATTATTCCACCGTCTGCTTTTTCTTCAGTAACAGCAATTTCAACGGTAGGAGTAGTGCTTAATCCAATATCAACAACATCGGCTCCCAGCGAAATTAAAGTACCCGACACTAAGCTACTTACCATTTCGCCCGAAATGCGTGCATCTCTGCCAATTACAATTTTAATTCTGTTTTTTTCAGTTTTGTTTCTTTGAAAAATAACGAAAGCACTTGTAAATTTAATAATATCGGCAGGTGTTAATGCTTCTCCTTGTTTACCTCCAATTGTACCTCTTATCCCTGATATTGAGCGAATTAATGTCATTTCTTGTTTTTTAATGCTGTGCAAAGTTAATAAAGTTGAGGAATTAGAAAATTATTTTTTGAAATTTTTATTAAATTCGTAGAATTGATTTACGATTTGCGAATGACGATTGAAGATTTAAAAATAAAGACAAATTTGTTATTTATTTCGATATAAATATTGTTAATTATGTTTAATAGAACACAGATAAAGCCTATGTAGTTAATGTTTGTAGATTTTTTAAATAAATATTTCAAAACATAAAGCTATGGAATATAAATCAATGACATTTTATAAAAAAGATTTGTGTTCCAAGAATAACGAATATGGAAAGTGTAATTAATTCATTATAAGATATTTACATCCTAGAGGTTTTCAAGTTGGGTTAATATTTTTTCGGGGTGCGTTTCTCAAGTTGGGTTAGCTACATATTTTTAAACAAAAAAACTTTCTATACCTTGTTATTATTAAGGCTAACTATATTTTATGTTGGGTTTAGACAGGAAGTTCCATTATAATATTGAACTTGCTTCGAAAAGTTGCTGGTTTGAGATAATTTTTAATATAGCTCAGATTAATTATATACACAAGGGGATGCATCCCACTGTTTAATATACGAATCCATTACTTTTTTTGTTTTGTTACTTTTCGGAGTGGACTCAAAATTTAAAGAATATATTATTCTGGAATATTCTTATGCAAACAAATCATCTTTAAAATTAACTAAATAAAGTTTTTGTTTAGCTCTTGTAACTGCTGTATAAAGCCATCTTAAATATTCTGTATTAATCATATCTTTATTAATATACCCTTGTTCAACAAAAACTGTATCCCATTGCCCCCCTTGTGTTTTATGACAGGTTAAAGCATAAGAATATTTAATTTGTAACGCATTTAGGTAAACATTTTCTCTTATTTTTTTGATTCTCTCCGATTTTTGTGGTATATCAGCATAGTCAATTGAAACTGAATTATATAATTTAATATAATCAGACTGTTCTAAAGCAGAGGTGTTAGCGTTAAGTGTATCAGTTAAAAGCACAACTTCAAAATCTTTTTCTTCGGGGTAGTCAAGCAGTTTAACTGTAGCTTCAGCAAAATTAAAATCATATAAATTTATCAATCTTTTTATTCTTATTATTTCAATTATGTCGCCGTTTGCAATAAAACCGGCATTTGATTCCTTTGGTAAAAAAAGATAATTGTTTTTAACCACCATAAGCAAATCACCTGCTGTTATCAGTTCTTCTTTAAACAGTATTCTGTTTCTGATTTCGTTATTGAACATAACAGCTCTTTTATTGCTTCTGCAGATAATAGCAACATTTTCAGCGCCATTTTTCGAGTATTCATCAATAAGACATTCTTCAAGTTCGGCTCCTGTAATTTTAATTAAATCAACATTATTATTTTTAATAAAAAAGGGAGGTTCTGAATTATTGATATGAATTTTTTGTCTTAAATAAGTTGCATTTTCTAAAATAGCTGAATCTTCTAATTGCCTTACTACATCAGTTAGTTCAAATTGATTAATGCTAAGATTAAACGATGTTTTCAGAAATTCAATATTAAGTGCAGGACTGTATTCAATTCCCACAGGAGGTAATTGAGCTGTATCGCCGCATAAAATAAGTCGGCAATTATTACCTTGAAAAACAAAATTAATAAGGTCGTTAAGTAAATTTGAATTTTTGTAAATGTTAGAATCAGAATCGCTTATCATAGACGCTTCGTCAACTACAAAAATTGTATTTTTATGCTTATTGGGTCTTATTTGAATTGAAAAACCTCGTTCGGGAGAACTGTTGACAAAATAAATATATTTATGTATTGTATATGCTTTATTGCCCGAATACTCAGCAAGAACTTTAGCGGCTCTGCCCGTAGGTGCAAGTAAAACAGAGTTCATATTAGCATAAGGTAAGGCTTTAACTAAAGAACTGACCACTGAAGTTTTCCCAGTTCCTGCATAGCCTAAAATAACAAAAAGTGGATGCTTATCTTGACAAAAAACAAAAGAAGATAATTTGTCAATAAGTTGCAATTGTCCTTTAGTAGGTGTATGTTTAATACCATTAAAAAGAATTTTTTTTATAAAATCTGAATTACTTATCATAATAAAACAATATCAGAAAGGGTATCCAATACCAATATTCCCAACAATTCTGTCGATTGAAAAATCTTTTATCATCCATCTGCGATTTTCAGGTTGAGCAGGGTCTTTAACAGGAATACCTGCATCAAACCGGACAATAAAAAAGCTGAAATCAAATCTGACTCCAAGCCCTGTACCAATAGCTATTTCGTTAAGAGCATTATTAAATTTAAAGGTGCCGCCTTCAAATTCAGTATTAGGTTTTATAAGCCATACATTGCCAGCATCAATAAAGAAAGCACCATTAAGAAAACTATACAAAGGAAATCTGTATTCAATATTTGCTTCAAAAGACATATCGCCTATGCGTTCAAACAAATTACTGTTAGTTGGGTCAGCATAAGAGCCTGGTCCAAGTGTTTTTAATTTCCATGCTCTTAAGCTATTGGCACCACCAACATAAAAACTTTTTTCGAAAGGTAATTCTTTAACATTACCATAAGGTATACCTATTCCGAAAAAAAGTCTTGTTGCTATCTGCCCAATCTTACCTGTTTTTTTATAATATCTATAATCTAAATCAGTTCTGATAAATTGAGTGTATTTAACACCTAAAATAGAGTAACTGTCGTCTTTTTTTGCAGAATTAAATACAATATTACCAAGCCTCATCAGAAATCCTGCACTTTCAACACCTGCTTTAAAATACATAAAACTACCACGTTTTGAAACAGGCTGAGTATTTTTAATAAAGTTCCACCTCGATGTTGTAATTAAGTGGTCGCGGTAAGTATTTCTGATTTTAATATTCTGAATAGCGTTAATTCTTTGCTTAAAAGCATCAGACGGAAATATTTTAACAAGATTGAGTTCAAGAGGTATTAACAAATGTTTTTTAGTTATTGACTCACGCCATTCGTAGCCAAAAGCGGCATTAGCAATATATCGTGTGTAATCAGGTCTTTTCTGATAATTATATCCTGCGTTAATAGATGTTTTTGGCCTGAACGATTTACTGAATCGCAAAGGATTTATAGGAATGAGGAATTTTGGTAAAGTAATTCTTGCTTCACCACCAGCTTCAATAGTATTAAAAGGTAGCAATGTACTAATATCCTGTTCTTTCGATTCTCCAAAAACTTTTTGAATAGCTATCTGACTGTTAATTTTAAAATTGAAAATTTCGGCACCTCCAAAAATATTTTTATTTTCATATTGTATATTACCACCAACACCAAGATTGCCACCCGTATTGGTGCCTTCGGCTTCAAACGAAATTGATTGCTGTAATGCTGAAGGAAGTAAAATTTTGCAGTTTAAAAAATATTCTTCTGAAATATTATTACTATCAGGTTTTACTTCTTCAAACAATATAGTAATTCTTCTAAAATTTCTTAACTCAGAAAGTCTGTTATATGTTAGGTTTACATCGTCAATATTAAAATATTCGCCTGGATTGATAAATATTGATTGAGTAATTATTGCAGGTTTAATATTTAATTTTCCTTTATGAATAAAATAATAAATACGTTTATTAGTATATGATTTTTTGCGTTTTGTCTCAAAAATAGTAGTGTCAATTTCTTTGTTGTTTTCTAATGATGCAAAATAATCAGGTAAAATATATATGTTATTAATTTTAAATCTTTTGTGTGAAGTTTGTGAAATAGAATCTTTATTGTGTCGTATAATAAAATCGCCTATTATTACTTTAATATTCATTTTATGATTTTCGTTAAGGTTTGTATCAACGCTGAATTTGATATAATCTTTTGAAAATAAGTAGTAGCCTTGTTTTTTTAGTGTTGAAGTAATTCTGTTTCTTTCTTTTTCAAAATTATCAATATCATAAACATCACCTTTTTTAAGAGAAGATTTTTTGGAATTAGCCCAAACTATAGTTTTTAATATAGGGTCATTAACTACATAATTAACACTGTCGATAATATATGGTTTAGGAGCATTAATTAAATAAGTAACCTTAGCTTTTTTATTTTTATATTCAATATCATATTTTACTTCCGAATTAAAATAGCCTTTACTTTGTAGATATAATTTAATTTGCGAAGTACTTGCCTTTGTGAGGTTTGTGTCAAGTACAATTGGGGCTTCCCCAATAATAGTTCTGAGATTATATTTGTAAACCGAGTCGAAAGATAAAATGTTATCAACATATCTATAAACAATTGGAGTATTTCTTAGTTTCTTTTCAATATCATAAGGGAAAGGTTTGCTGCCGATATTATAAACGCCAAGATGAAATCTGAATAAACCTAATATTTTTCTGTTAGGTTTTTGTTTAATATAAGAGTTAATGCCTTCTTTACTGATTTCTTTTTTATTTGATTTAATAGCATTTTTATTAAGCAGATGCTGACCTTTATTAATTGTGGCTGTTGGTTTACAAGATGTTAAAAAAATAACTGTAAACCCCAATAATATAAATATTATATATATAAATATATTTTTCATAAATATATATTTATTTTAAATGTATTATATGGGAGTAGTATACAGATTATCATCTCTTTGTGTGTGTTTTACAACATGCTCGTTTCAAAATATTAATAAGTTTATTCAAATCTTAACGCATCAATTGGATTTAATTTAGAGGCTTTAATTGCAGGATA
Source organism: uncultured Bacteroidales bacterium (assembly GCA_964504265.1). Classification (GTDB taxonomy): domain Bacteria; phylum Bacteroidota; class Bacteroidia; order Bacteroidales; family JAKIYJ01; genus JAKIYJ01. The sequence continues at coordinate 9,063 of CAZDEU010000042.1, read as the reverse complement.
AATTCCCGAAATCAATCCTACAATAATACATAATGTTAAACCTGCTAATATCCATAACCAAGGAATAATAAAAATACCTTTAGTAAAAATTGAAATTATATTACCAATAAGAATACCAAAAACAACTCCGAATATACCACCAATTTGACAAATAACAATAGCTTCTACTAAAAATTGGTTTCTGATAGTTGCAGGACTAGCGCCCATAGCTTTTCGTATACCAATTTCGCGGGTGCGTTCGGTTACAGTAACAAGCATAATGTTCATTAAGCCAATTGAAGCACCCAATAAAGTAATTAAACCTATCAAGGTGGCAGCAATAGTAATATATTTAATATTCTCTATTAACATATCGGCAAGGCTGTTGCTTTTTGAAATATCAAAATCATTGTCTTTATTAACTGGAATTTTTCTTATGTTTCTTAAAAGTGCAGTAGCTTCATCAATTGCATAATCTTGAGCTTCTGTCGTTTTAGTCATAACGTTAATCGAATAAGAAGCCCATGAACTTTTAAAATATTTTTGAACATTAGAAACAGGAACGTAACAAATATTATCGTTGCTTCCGCCCATGCCTGCACCTTTTGATTTTAATATACCAACAACCTGAAATTTATTTGCCCCAACTGTTATGTATTCTCCTATTGGCGTTTGTTTTTGTTTAAATAAAATATTTCTTAAATCGTTACCAAGTATAATCACCGAAGACCCGTTAAGAATTTCAGAAGCTGAAAAATTTCTTCCAATATCAATTTCATTGCCCGATGTTTCAAAAAACTTATTGTCGGCACCTACCACAACAACATTGGGATTGGTTTTTTCGGAGTAGTATTTTAAAGTTGCCATTCGAGCGGCGGTAATGTAAACCGAGCTAACAGCATCAAAATCGTAATTATTTAAAAATTCTTTTGCCTGTTCATAAGTTATTGGCGGATAATTTTTTGGTCTGTTGCTGTTATTGCCGCCAAAATGTACGAACGAAGGGCGATTTTTGATAGTAAAAGTATTGGCGCCCATTCGGGTAAAGTTTTCAGTAAGAGAGTGTTTAACAGATTCTATTGCAGTTAAGATGCCTATGAGGGCTGTAATGCCTAACGAAATAATTAATATTGTGAGAATAGTTCTTAATAAATGAGCTTTTATTGATGAAAGCGATATTTTAATATTCTCAGTTACAAGAATTTTCATTTATTTGTTTAGTCTTTTACTGACTAAGTCTTGTAATGTTTTTGTAAAAATATTTACAATTTGTTTCCAAAAGCTAAATCGCCAGCATCGCCAAGTCCCGGTACAATATACGACTGTGCAGTAAGTTCGTCGTCAATAGCACCAATCCATAAAGTAACAGGATATGCAGCAAGGTGTTTACGGGTGTATTCAACACCTTCGACGCTGGCTAAAATTGTAGCAATATGAGTATGAACAGGCTTGCCAATTTTAATTAGTTCTTTATAAGTTAACACCATAGAAGAACCGGTAGCTAACATAGGGTCAGAAAGAATCAATGTTTTTCCTTCTATTTCAGGACTTGAAACATACTCTAATCTGATGTCGAAGTTGCCGTCTTTATGATGTTTACGATAAGCTGAAACAAAAGCGTTTTCAGAATTATCAAAAAAATTGAGTAGCCCTTGGTGCAGGGGCAGTCCTGCTCTTAATATAGTAGCAAGTACGGGCTGTTTTGCCAGCATTGGTACTTCTGCTATTCCAAGTGAGGTTACTACGTTTTTTTTCTGAAATTCTAAAGTTTTGCTAATCTCGTAGGCGAAAATTTCGCCTATGCGTTCCATGTTTTTGCGAAAGCGTATTCTGTCTTTCTGAATCTCTATATCCCTAAGTTCACCAATGAATTGATCTATAAGGGTGTTCTGATTTCCTAGTACTCTAACCATTAAAAATTGTTTATGTGAATTCGGGGTCTAAATTTATAAAAAACCTTAATACCTTTTACATTTTATTTTAAATATTTATAAAATTTAATAAAAGGACGAAACAATTTCGGAAGATTATTTATATTAATTTGTTGATATACAACCTCTTGCGACCCAAAGCTTTTGTAAAACCTTGCAAGGTTAAAATTGTTAGAACCTTCAAAATCAAAAGTTTTAATTTCCCCTGTAATACTTTCAATATATTTATCAATAAGTAAAGCCATTGCACCTGTTTCACGTCCTTTATTATTTAAACCTGAAAATAAAAAAACTGCCTTATTGTTGCTTTTTAAAAAAAATGCTCCGGCACAAAGTTGATTTTCTTCAGTAAAAGCCCCCCAACAATTAGCTTTTCCTGAATATATACATTTGTGAATAATATTTCTTAAAACATTATAATTCTCATCTTTTAAGTTAGGAATATGTAATGCTTTGTTATCTTTAAACAAAGTAATTACACTTTCGGGTGATATATTATTACTTATACTGATTTTATTTTTAATTGCTTTTTTGATATTCCGTTTAATGTTTTCTGAATAATTTTTTCGTGTAATTTCGATGTCATCATTTATTTGAAGATGATGAGTTATGTTGTTTTTAATTTTGTAATGGCATGCAATAGCATTATTTTCGGTATTTAGATTTATTTCGCCATATTTAAAGGAAGTCGGAATTGCTTTCAAAAATAATTTTAAATCTTGTTGTTCAATTGTTTTTTTTGAAAAAAGTCCAAGTTGTTGAGTAAATGGAGGCAGATATAGGTATTTTATGCCAGCTTTAACGTTGTAAACCAGAGGAAAAACCTGAGAGTAATCGTCATTAATAAGCGCATCCCATTGTTCAGCAACAATGTCAAGGTACCATGAATATGAATAAATTAATCCGTTGTATCCCGATCTTATGCAATTATCCCATTTTGATTTGTCAATTTCGTCCTGACTAAGGTAATAAATCATTTAAAAATATTATTAATTGTTTTTTGCAGTTTCAATCATGAATTCGTAAACTTTTCTCCAACCTTGCCATCTTTTGTATTCGCTGAGAGATTCGTTATGCCACAGTGTTATAAAGTAACCATTAACTTTTCTGACTTCCTCATTCATTTTGGCAATAACATCCATAGCTTTTTCAGGATTTAATTTCAAATAGTCTTTCAAAGTACCATCCATAATGCAGAATGGAAATATTTTAAGTTTTTTTTCTTCTTCTTTTTCAAGGTCATAAAAACGGAAAGGATGGCAGGTGCCGGCTCTAAAACCGGGTTTTTCGGCGAAACCCATTGTATAATCTTCTTCTATCCCGGCTCTTATAAGATGATTATAAGTTTCGGGTATGTATAATCTTAGGTAATGCTGCCGACTTTTTGTAATACGCCAACCAGTAATTTTTTGGAGCCTGTAAACTTCTTCATCATAATTTTTGGGTTCGTCAACGGTGAAATAGGAGGGATGTATACCTACTCTTCCGTACTGAGCTAATTTACCAATAAGCGAAGGGAGTAATATTTTGTCGTAACGAATATTTTTATCATATATGGAGTAATCGCCAACATTAACAAAAAACACAGGTGGATTGGCGAGAGGTTTATGAATTTTTCGCATATATAAATAAGTATCATAAGGGTCGTCTTTGTAACCTGTTATAACGCTTATGCGATGAAAAATGTCATTAATTTTTCCTGTAAAAAATGATTTTATAAAGCCTCCCATATTACGGAAAAAATTTCTTCCAAGATATGCAAATGCTATGTCAATATCAATTGTAGGAATAAAAGTGTATTTTCTTTTAATTATTAATTTGGGATGTCCTTTTTCTTTAATTATTTTTTCTATCATTAAAATATAATGATCGGCAATAGGAATACTTATATAAGGTGTTTGGTTCAGAAAAGAATTATGAGCTTCAAACCTTCCATGTTTATCAGTTGTATAAGGTAAGTATTCTTCATATCTCGAAATTAAATAAAAAGCTGCACTAAAAGGGTCAAAAGGAAGTTCACCACCTTGTGGACATGGGAAAAGGACAGGTAAATTATTATATAATGATAAATCAATTTTTTGTTTTTTTATTTCTTCTTCAAATAATAAGCCTGCAGGGCGAAAAGTAATGCAATCATCAAGGTTTTCGTCTGAGTAATTAATGCGTTGGTCGACATCTTCTTTGCTTGTAAATTCTTTGATCGAAGAAGTGAAAAAAACTTGAGATGAGAAAAAATATTCAAAACACCATTTAAAAATATATTCAATTCTTGGGGTAATAGTATTTGAATAAACTAATATTTTCATTTTTAAATTAAAAATTAAAATTACAAAATTATGCTAAAGCATTATTTTTAAATATATTACATATTACATTGCAAATTTCAAAAGCTGCGTTTCCTTCGCCATAGAAATTTGGAAAATCATCTGGCATATCGTTTAAAAACGTATTAACACCGTCAAATATTTTATTTTTGTCTGCATTTGCAATAATTGCTGCTCCACTTTCAACAATTTCTACCCATTCAGTTTCGCTTCTTAAAATGATACAAGGTTTTTTGAAAAAGAATGCTTCTTTTTGTACGCCTCCCGAATCTGTTAAAATTAATTTGCAGTTCTTTTCGAGATTTATCATATCGAAAAATGAAACTGGTGGAATCTGTTTTATTAAAGTATGCGAATTTAATATTTTTTTTGTTTTCGAAGGCAATAATTCTAACATCTTTTGCTTAGTTCGAGGATGAAGCGGTATTATTAAAGGTATCTTAAATTTTTCGGCTATACTTATAAAAGACTCAAAAATAGTATTTAATCTTTCGGCATCATCAGTATTGTTAGGACGGTGAAGTGTTGATAGAAAAAAATTGTTTTTAGTTATGTTAAGGTCTTTAATTATTGATGATTTTTTATCAGATAATTGGCTGAAATACAAGGAGTTGTCGAGCATCAAATCGCCTGTTTTAACAACAAGAGGATTATCAGAAGTATAAGGTTTGCTGTTGTTTTTTTGAAACCCTTCGCGATAAAGATTAAATAAAGCTTGTTGAGTTGGGCAGCACAATACAGTTGAAACATGATCGCATAGCAAACGGTTAATTTCTTCGGGCATAGTTTTGTTATATGATCTTAGTCCTGCTTCAATGTGTATAACGGGAATAAAAAGTTTTGAAGCTGCAACAGCTCCAGCTAAGGTGCTGTTGGTATCACCAAAAAGAACAATGGCATCTGGCTTTTCAGAAAGTAAAACTTTTTCAATACCTGCAATCATTTTAGCAGTTTGTTCACCATGAGTTCCCGAACCAGTTGTTAGATTATAGTCGGGTGAAGGTATTTTTAGTTCATTGATAAAAATTTGTGACATATTTTCATCGTAATGCTGCCCTGTATGTAAAATTTTTTCAGAAATTATATCACTAAATTTTTGTTTAATAATTCTGCTCAAAGCGGCAGCTTTAATTATCTGAGGTCTTGCGCCAATAATTGTAAGTAATCTTATCATTAAAAAAACAATAGGTTTTAATGAGGTCAAAATTATAAAAAAAACCTTTAATAAATGGAATACTACTGAACAATATTTAAATTAATGAATATTGTTGTTATAGCAAGCCTTCGTCTGAATAACTGAAATAATTATTTATACCTATTATAATATGATCTAAAACTGATATTTCGAGAGAGTTACCTGCATCTTTTAATTTTTTTGTTAATTTATTGTCGGCTTCACTTGGTATTAAATTATTAGATGGGTGATTATGACAAAGTATTAAGGCTGTAGCTCTTTTTTCCAATGCAATTCTAAATATTTTTTTAGGGTCGGCTATAGTGCCTGTAAAACCACCAATGCTTATCTGGTATTTGCCAATAACGTTGTTGGCTCTGTCGAGTAATAAAATCCAGAACTCTTCTGATGTTTTGCCTGCTAATGCAGGATATAAATATTTGAAAACTTCTTTGCTGTTTTTTACTTTAATTTTTTTTGATGCTTTTTCTGCAAGATTTCTTTTCCCAATTTCTAATGCTGCAATAATGTTTATTGCTTTAGCTAGTCCTATTCCTTTATATTTAGTCAAATCGGAAAGCTCAAGTCTCGAAATTCCTGTAAAATTATTATTATTATCGACCAAAATCTCTTTTGCTAATTCAAGGGCAGATTTGTTTTTTGATCCTGAACCTATTATAATTGCTAATAATTCTGCATTGCTTAGTGTATTAGCTCCTTTTGAAGATAATTTTTCGCGTGGTCTGTCGTCTTCAGCCCAGTTTCTGATAGAATTATTTTTATTATTAGTTGTCATTGATATTTAAAATTTAATTTGTAAAAATAAAAAAGGTCTTTTCATAACGAAAAGACCTTCTAATTTAATAAATTATTAATTTTAAATCAACATCGAACTATGTCATTGCGTTTACTTTATGAGCAAGTTTGGATTTTAGATTAGCAGCTTTGTTTTTATGAATAACTGCTTTTTTAGCTAATTTATCAATCATAGAAAAAACTTCAGGTAGTTTAGCAGTAGCTTCACTTTTAACCTGCAGATTTCTGAATGTTTTAACTGCATTACGCATTGTTTTAGCATAATATCTGTTTCTTGTTCTTTTAGCTTCGTTTGAACGAATTCTTTTTAATGATGATTTATGATTAGCCATAATTATGTTATTTTTTTATGTAGTCCGTAGGGGAATCGAACCCCTGTTACCAGGATGAAAACCTGACGTCCTAACCCCTAGACGAACGGACCATTACTTTTTTGTAATTGCGACTGCAAAAGTATATAAAAAAAAATATACTTCAAAATATTTTTTAAAAAAAAATCAAAAAAAATATGTTGTACCTAAAGTATAATTTTGTAACTTTGCAGCGAAATGAGTGAAATTTACTTTTTAAGAGGGGGCAGAGTCCCCTTTTTTATTACACTTACAAAGTTTTTTGAATGATTAGTGAAAAAGAAATTATAAGTATTGTTAATGCTAAGCTCGAAGAAACTTCAAATTTTGTTGTAGATGTTAAAGTTTTAACAGGAAACAGAATTTTTGTTTTTATTGATGGTGATGAAGGTGTTAGTATTGATGATTGCATTAAGCTTAGCAAGCATATTGAAAGTTCTTTGAATAGAGATGTTGAAGATTTTAGTATTGACGTATCATCGGCTGGGTTGACCAGCCCACTTAAAATTTTACGTCAGTATAAACGTTTTCTAGGTAAGCCGATTGAAATTATTACTTCGGATGGGCAAAAGCAAAAGGGTGTTTTGGTGGAATATTCTGAAGAAAATATTAAAATTAAGGCTATAAGCGATAGAAAGAAATCTGCTAAGGTTAAACAAGAAGAAAATAGTATTGTTATACCTTTTAAAGTAATTAAAGAAGTTAAACCTGTTATAACATTTAAATAAAATTGAAAATTAATTTTTTTTATTTATGTCAAAAATAGAAGAAGGAATAAATTTAGTTGAGTCATTTTCCGAATTTAAGGAATTTAAAAATATTGACCGTACTACAATGATGCACATACTCGAAGAAGTATTTAGGCATTTACTAATTAGAAAGTTCGGTTCTGCCGATAATTTTGATATTATCGTTAATATTGATAAAGGAGATTTGGAAATATGGCATAACAGAGAAATTGTTGAAGACGGAAATGTTGAAGATCCTAATATACAAATAGCATATTCTGATGCTATTAAAATTGAACCCGATTTTGAAGTTGGTGAAGAATTATCGGTTGAACTTAAAATGAAAGATTTTGCTCGTCGCGAAATCTTATCTATCAGGCAAAACCTTTCTTCTAAAATTCTTGAACTCGAAAAAGATAATATTTATAAAAAATATAAGGAAAGAGTTGGTGAAATTGTTACAGGTGAAGTATATCAGGTGTGGAAAAAGGAAATGATGGTGCTTGATGATGACGGTATAGAATTAATATTGCCTAAATCAGAGCAAATACCAGGAGACTTTTATCGTAAAGGTGACACAATAAGAGCAGTTGTTCTGAAAGTTGAAATGCGCCAAAGCTCACCTGCTATTATATTGTCGCGTACTTCTCCTGTGTTTCTCGAAAGACTTTTTGAAGCAGAAGTCCCCGAAGTTTTTGATGGTTTAATTACTATTAAAAACATTGTTAGAGTACCAGGCGAAAGAGCTAAAGTTGCTGTTGAGTCTTATGACGACCGCATTGACCCCGTTGGTGCTTGTGTTGGGATGAAAGGTTCACGTATTCACGGTATTGTTAGAGAACTTAAAAATGAAAATATTGATGTAATTAATTTTACAACAAATGCTGAATTATATGTTACGCGTGCCTTGAGTCCTGCTAAAATTAGTTCTATTAAAATTGATGAGAAAGCTAAAAAAGCTGATGTATATCTTAAACCCGACCAAGTATCACTTGCTATTGGGAAGGGTGGTTATAATATAAGACTTGCAGGAAAATTGACAGGCTATGAGGTAGATGTTTACAGAGATGCAGAAAGTGACTATGAAGATGTTGACCTTCAGGAATTTGCTGATGAAATCGATCAATGGATAATTGATCAATTCAAAGAAATTGGTTGTGATACGGCTAAAAGTGTTTTAGATATTAGTGTAGAAGATTTAGTAAGCCGCACCGACCTCGAAGAAGAAACTATTAATGAAGTAATTCGTATTCTTAAAGCTGAATTCGAATAATTTTTGTTATTTTGCAAAAAAATTTAAAAGTATAAATTAATTTAATTTATGTCGGAAGGGACAAAGCAAATAAGGCTTAGTAAGGTGGTTAAGGAATTCAATGTTGGATTGTCCACTGTTATTGAATTTCTTGCTAAAAAAGGATTTAATGTTAATAATAATCCTAATACCAAGATATCTGAAGAAATTTATGATGTCCTGGTCAAGGAATACCAGTCTGAAAAGGTTGAAAAGGAAAAATCTCGCCAGATTGGCCTTAGCTTGTCTACTCACGAAACTATTTCTTTGAAAGATGATGTTATTAAACCTAAAACTCCTACTGTTGAAGAAAAAATACCAGAAAAAGAAGAATTAATTATTCGTGGTAATATTACCATTGATAATAAAACTTCTAAAGTTTCTGCTTCTCCTAAAACTGAAAAAGTTGCTAAAAAAGCTAATAAAACTGAGAAATCTGAAAAAGATCCTAAATCTCAAAAATCTGAAAA
>CAZDEU010000041.1:0-17635 GCA_964504265.1 uncultured Bacteroidales bacterium | reverse complement strand
AAAGAATCGAAATTGAAAGAGCCTTTTACCTTAGTTTTATCAATATTATTTTTTTTAATATAATTGATAAGCAGTTGAGCAAGAATAGAATAAGATTCAGAAGAGTAAAAATGTATAGGAGTTTTCTCAATATCAATATCTTTTAACAATACGGTTAATTCATCATCTGAATTCAGAAAAACAGTTTTAAAAGCAACAGTATTTGCTCCTTTTTGTAAAGCCTGAACTGCTTGTTTGTTGGCATTTTCAATGTTTTCGGCATTAAAATCTTCACGTATATCCCAATTGTTGTTATTGTAATTGAACCCTCTGTTAAATGGCGGAAACCCTGGTTCTATGTCTTTAATAATAAGATTTTCGTTAGCAGAACTTCTATAAAAAGGCTTTATTTTCAATCCTTCAACAGTATTCCAAATTAATTTTTTTTCATAATCAGCTCCCTTAAGGTCTTCAATAATTTGATTTTCCCATTCCTTGTCAGATACAGGAGGAAAATTCAGAAATAATTTTTCTTTCTCCATTGCTGTTAAAATTTATTAAAATCTTAATAATAAGTAATTTAATATTATATTTTGATAATATTATTGAAAAAGTAAAAGTACAATAAAATTATAAAATGAAGTAAAATTTTAGAAAATAGAAACACTTATTAACTAATTTTTTTAATAATTTTGCATTTATGATTACACCACAATATCTTAATTGCGGCGATACAGTTGGAATTATTGCCCCTGCACGTAAAATATCTCCTGCCGAAATTGAATTTTCAATCAATACATTTCAATCGTGGGGACTTAAAGTTAAAATAGGAAAAAATATTTTTGGCGAGCATCATCAATTTTCAGGTTCTGATAAACAACGTACTGATGATTTTAATGATATGATTTATGATGATGATATTAAGGCTATAATATGTGCAAGAGGTGGGTACGGAACTATCAGAATTATCGACAAAATTGATTTTGCCCACTTTGCTAAACACCCTAAATGGATTGTTGGTTACAGCGATATAACCTGCCTGCACTCTCATATTAATAATCTTTTTAATATTGAAACAATACATGCTATAATGCCAATAAACTTTTCCGACAGTTACGAAATCGGCTTGTCTATTGATTCATTAAAAAAAACTTTATTTGGCGATACTATAGAGTATATTACAAATAGTCATGAATTTAATAAAAAAGGTTCTGCTTCTGGACAGCTAACTGGAGGTAATCTTTCAATTTTATATGCACTTTCTGCAACTTCATCAGATATTATAACTGACGACAAAATACTATTTATTGAAGATATAGACGAATATTTATATCATATAGATAGAATGATGTTAAATTTTAAACGTTCAGGAAAATTGAAAAATTTAAAAGGATTAATTGTAGGCGGTATGACAGGAATGAACGATAATGAAATACCTTTTGGTTATACAGCTCAGGAAATTATTAAACAAACAGTTCAGGAATATGATTACCCAGTATGTTTTGATTTTCCCGCAGGACATCAGCCTTTAAATTTGTCATTAATTATGGGAAGAAATGTTGATTTAATAGTAAAAAATAATATATTTGTGAAATTTTAATATTATTTTTAAAAAAAATAACATCATGGCTGAACATAACGAACTTGGCAAATCAGGTGAAGATTTGGCGGCTAATTTTTTGTCTGCTAAAGGTTATAAAATTTTAGAACGCAATTGGCGTATTGGACATAACGAAATTGACATTATTGCCCAGGATGCTAATACTTTGGTAATTGTAGAAGTAAAAACTCTGAAATCAAAATTTATAAGAGATCCAGAAGCTTCAGTAGGAAAGCCTAAACAAAAAAGCCTGATTAATGCCGCTAATGCTTATATAAAAATAAAAAATATTTCGCTTGAAACAAGATTTGATATTGTTTCTATTGTTATTACTTCTTCTCAACCTATAATCAACCACTTACCCGATGCCTTTTATCCAACTATCAGATAAATTATGTTGTTTTTTTAGTAAAATTACGTATTTAATAAATTATACTACATAGTTACTCATTTCTATTTGACTTTTTTTTATAAATTTTATATTTTTGAAATTAAAATATTTTTCTGGTTTATAATATTATAATATTTAATAATTAAATTATGAAATTATGACAAACAAACTGATAATTATTGCTATTATATCTTTATTATGTAATGATATAAATAATGTTATTTATGCAAATATCTTAAATATGAAGGCAGGACCAACTTCAACTTTTATTGTTACTGATACTGCTTGCGATTATGAACAGATTTTTGTTGAATATACGGGTAATGCCGAAATAAGCGATGATTACTTTTGGGACTTTGGCGATGCAGTTATTATTTCAGGTAGTGGCCAAGGTCCTTATTTTATTAAATGGAATTCGGGAGGGCTTAAAAAAATATCGCTTTATGTGTATTCTAACCCAGCTTATTCCGATACTACTGAACATTTTGTTTATATTGATAAAATTAATTCTGATATTTCTGCTTATGGTAATATTTCGCTATGCCAAGGCGATTCTATTACTTTATATGCTGCGGTTAATAATAATTGTAATTATCAATGGTTTGTAGATGATTTTGCTATCCCTGGCGAAACTTCTCCCAAATATACTGCTACTCAAAGCGGTAAATATTCGGTTATGTTTTCAAGTAGTATAACATCTTGTTCTGTAATGTCTGACTCGGCTGTAATTACAATTAACAACAATAATTTTCCACTCGATTTTTCTGCTAATTCGCAATATATGCTTTCGCCGCCTTTTGCTGTTGCCTTCAATAATTTAACCCCTGAGGCTTATAAATATAATTTTAAATGGACTTTTGGTGATGGTAACGACAGTATATGTAACAATACTCCTGTTTTTTATCTTTATGATTATTCAGGATTGTACGATATATCGCTAATTGCTATAGACAAGATTTCGGGTTGTAGCGATACTATTACTAAGCCAAATTATATATTATGTGCAAATGGTCCTGTAAATCCTTGTAATTTATCGGTCAATATTACTAGTAATATTAATTACCCGACTTGCCCTGGCGATACTGTTATTTTAACAGCAAATTCTCAGGGAGCATCCAAATATCAATGGGTTTTAAATGGTTCTGTTATTAGTAACGATACAAACCAAATTTGTTATGCTACTGGTACAGGTTATTATCAAGTTATGGTATCGGATATCAATTGTTCGCTTATGTCTGCGCCTTTTACTGTTAGTCGCTATTCTGTTGTCATACCCCAAATTTTTTCAGAAGGTCTAATTTGCCCTTGTTCTAACGATTCTATGATGTTGTTTACTCCCCAGTTTGCAAATTATACTTCTGTTGAATGGTCAAACAATGACGACCAATATAGTACTTTTGTATATCAATCTGATTTTTATACAGTTTCTGTTACTGATGTTAATTCCTGTACTACAATTTCACAACCTTATGCTGTTAATGCTTCTCTAGTTCAACCGCCCGAAATATGTATAGCACTTGTTGATAGTAGTTTGGGCAAAAACAGAATTATTTGGGATGATCCACCCGATATAGGTCTAATCGATTCGTTCAAGATTTATAAACTGAACGCTTCGGGCAATTTTAGTCTTTTGTCAGTTGTGCCTAATAACATACGTGAAATTGTTGATTATTCTTCAGTTCCGCTTGTACATTCCGACTTTTACAGAATTTCTGTTGTCGATACTTGTAATGTTGAATCTTTACCAGGCAATTATCATAAAACTACACATCTTAATGTTAGCCCAGCAATACCTCAAGGATTTGCTCTTACTTGGGATCATTATCAGGGTTTTAATTTTAGTAAATATTATATTTACAGAGGCTTCTCAAATTCTACTTTACAATTATATGATTCTATTGCATATAATCCTCTTGTATATACATATACCGATACAACATCAATACAATTACCCTTATATTATATGATTTCGGCAGTTAAGCCAGGTATACCCTGTATTGGTAGCAGTTCTAAAGATATGTCAGGCCCTTATTCACAAAGCCTTTCAAATGTAATTGATAATATTGCTTTAATTGATACATCTATTCATGTTAATATTATAATCAATAAAATAAATAATGAAGAAATTATATTATTTCCTAATCCTGCTGGCAATAAGATAAATATATTGTATAATAATATTGATAATGCAGTTTTATATGCTGAAATTTATGATTTGCTCGGAAATAAAGTAATTGCTCAGTTTTTAAATAAAAATAATAATTCAATTAATTTACATAACCTCAATAATGGTCTGTATTTAATTAAAATTAAAACTAATAATGGCTTATATGTAAAGAAGTTCGTTAAAAAAGAATAAAATCTTTATTTTTGTTGTTATTACCGATTACTAATTGTTTGTGCAGTTTATTTGATTTTTTTCGTATGGATAAAGAAAAAATTATAAAGAGTAATAAGGCTGATAGGCATTTGCATGGCGGGCTTGGTTGCAGTTTAGATTCTTTCAGAAAAATTTGCGAGTATAATGTGATGTCTCCTCCTGCAAAAATGTTTACTTTGAAAGAAATGAACAATTATATTAGATTAAATATTATTAATCAGTTTTGTAAACCTTATATATTTGAAAAAACAATTAAAGCCGCTTTGGAAGAGGCTGCAAATGATGGTGTTTCTATAATTGAAATGAGTATTGATTATCATGCTTCAAATTATTTTGTCGAAAAACAAAATGGATTAGCCGATTTTTTAAACAAACTTGTTTGTGATTTTTCTTCAAAAATTGATTTTCGTCCTGAACTTGGTATTAATAGAGCAGCCGATATAAAAGAAACTTATGATAATGCTATTAAATGTATTAGTACTGGTGTTTTTAAATCAATTGATTTATACGGCGAAGAAGACGCACAGAAAATTTCTAAATTTCAAATTCTATTTAAGGAAGCTAAAAAAAATGGTTTAAAATTGAAAGCACACGTAGGCGAGTTTGGTGATGCCAACTCGGTTCTGGAAGCAGTTGATGTTCTTAACCTCGACGAAGTGCAGCACGGTATTGCTGCAGCTAAATCAGAATATGTTATTAAATACCTTATCGAAAGAGGTACTAGACTTAATATTTGCCCAACAAGTAATATAACACTTGACATAATTCGTAATATTAAATTACATCCTATTAGAAAATTATTTGATAAAGGGGTTAGAGTTAGTGTTAACACCGATGACATTTTGATATTCGGGCAAAGTCTATCCGACGAATACTTTAATCTCTTTAAAGCTGGCTTGTTTTCTGAAAATGAAATTGCCACCCTAATGGAAAATAGTTTATTTGATTATTAACGAGATTTAAAGATAATATTATTTTTTTTGTCTTATAAATTTATATATTTACATATCTCTTATACAACGAACTGCTACCCCCCATGATTTAGCAAAATCACTTTGTTTAATACTACTATTGTTATAGTCCAGCCCAAATCTCTGTGCTGTATTGTAACTAGGTGTAGTAGTCGTCCACCAGTTAGGATACATGCCTATATAATTAAATGTTCCATCTTCGTATCGGTTGCCAACTGCAAGCCCAGTAAAACCTGATGAATTATTTGTACTTTGATTATTACCTGGCGCACAATTACCTGAATCGTATGACCAACTTGTAGTTGCAGCTAATGCTTTTGATATTTGTGTTGAAACTCCGCTGCACCAATATTGTGAATTGGAAGATAAATAATTAATTAATTGCTCCCATTCGGCTTGGCTTGGCAAATGCCACCCATCAGGACATATTCCTTTTACACCACTAGGATTACTGTTACTACCCGATGAACCGCCCATTGCTGCATGCCAATTATATAAAACTCCATACAAATCGTAATTTGAGTGAGATTTTGCAGTTGCTAAATCATTGCCATTATAATCATACACACCGTATCCAGCTAAAAAATTATTGCCTTGATTAGAGAATTCGTTATTATTATGAACAACTGGTAAATATTTTAGGTTCTCTTTCATCCAACACTGATTGCCAATTTGTGCTGTTTGGTAATATTGCATATCGCGATTATCAATTAAACTATCAACACCACAAAAAAAGGCAATAAGTGTAGTATCAGTTAAAACGCATACTTCAGAATGTTCACAGTTATTATAAGCCCAAACATATAAATTATAGATAGTTTCACTATCAAGACCACCTTGCAAAAAAGTTGTATTATTTCCATTATCGAAAGCTGTATTATAATTATTAACTGTATTATACATATAGCCAGTTGCTCCGTTAGATGGTAACCAATTCCAGGTTATTTCGGTTTTGTCTGCAACACTAACATTAGGCATTACATTTGCGGGCTTAAAAGAACTCATATTTAATTTATGCCAGCCATTATTTAAGTATATCTCTAAAGTTTCACATTCTGTATTAAAAATTTGTAATCCTATTGCCGGATTTGTAATCGCATCACGTTCATTTGTTGTTAAACGGGGTATTAAGAAACCACTGTTATTTGAATTAATTTCAACTTTTGCAGTAGACTCTGGGCTATTAGTTCCAATACCAACCGAACTACCTGAGTTGAAAATATTTGAAGATTCAATCCAAGATGTTCCATTCCAGTATAATGTGTTACCTGCAGATGTTCCTGTTGTTAAACCACTTCCTGATGATGACGCAATTTGTTTCCAACCATTATTATAATACCAAAAACCAACAGTATCGTTAGTTTGGTATATCAATAATCCTTCAGCAGGTTGCAAAATTAAGTTTCTATCATCTTTTGTCATTCTCGGTATTAGTACACCCGCATTGTTTGAAGAAACATCTAAAATAGCAGAGGCTTCAGCAGTTGCACCAGTTTTGTTAATTGCTGCACCTTGCGAAAAGCAGAGGGAATTTATTGAAATTAAATAGCAAAAAATAAATAATTTAAATATGTTTAATTGATTTTTTAGCATGATGTTATTTTTTTATTTAATAAGCATTAAAAATTTTTATATATAATTATTGCAAATATTATATCAATAATGATGTTGCAAATATAATGTTTTTTCAGAAATTAATATTGTAAAAAAAATCAGTTTTAAGGCACTAATACTTTATGATTTGAATTTTAGTATTTTTGTTAATTATTTTATCAAAACATAATAAAAACTGTAATGTTTTTTAATCAAAATAAGTTTGTTTCTTCAAATCTTTCTGACCTGAAAATCATTTTTTTATTATTAATTATTGCAGTTTTTGGTTATTACAACATTTCCTTTCTCATACACCCTCTAAAGTGGGATTTTATTGACCAAGCTTATCCCTATCGCTATTTTATTAGCGAATGTATAAGTAATAATATTTTCCCATATTGGTTGCCGTTCCAACATTTGGGCATACCTGTGTGTGCCGATCCTCAGAGTGGTGTTTGGTATCCGCTAACTTGGTTTATTAGTTTACTCGGTGGCTACAATATCTATACAATTTCTTTTGAATATATTTTTCATATTTTTTTAGCAGGTACAGGATTTTATTTTTTAAGTAAAACGTTTGGGTTTAAGCAATGGATAGCCTTTGTGCTTGCTGTTTCATATATGTTTTCGGGTTTTATAGTTGGCAATTCTCAACATATTTATTATATTATTTCGGCCGCCTGGGTGCCATTTGTTCTTAATAATTATATTCTTTTAATTAAAAATAAAAAAATTATTTATGCTTTACTATCTGCTTTGTACTTGTTTTTGCTTACAACAGGCGGTTATCCTGCTTTTTGGTTTATTTTATTTTATCTTATTGCAATTGTTTTTATTGTTTTTACTATTTATTTTATTGTAAAGAAAAATTATCATGAACTTAAAATATTTTTTAAAAATAATTTAATAACAGCTTTTGTTTATGGCATTTTGGCTTTGCCTTTTTTTGTTTCAATTTTATATAATAGTAATCAAATTGGACGATTTGATAATATAAGTCTTGAACAAGCTTTATCATTCCCTTTTTCGCCTCAATGCTCTGTTTCTTTTATTGCTCCTTTTGCTGTTACTGGTAATATGGTTTTTTTTAAGACCGATTTTTCAATGGCTAATGCTTATTTTGGTATAATTTTATTTGTTTTTTTTGTTCTATATTTTTTTCAGAAAAAATCTAAATTATCAATAATCGTATTAATTATTGGTTTAATCAATTTATTAATTGCTTTTGGCGATGTTTTGCCTTTTAGGGAATTTTTATATAATTATATTCCATTAATGAATTTTTTGAAATATCCGGCTGTGTTCAGACTGTTTTTTATTATTCCTTTTATTATTGTTTGTGGATATTCTTTACAATACTTTTCTGAAAAATATAATAGAAAAATATTATATGTTTTAACATTAATGATAATTATTTTTATTGTTGCTATTTTTATTAGCAGATATTACGATTATCTAAATTTAAAAACTTTGTTTTTTAACAAAGCTTGGAATTTCCCTAATAATACCAGCATTTTACAAAGAATTGCTTTCCATCTTAGTATTCAATTAATACTTTTATCTGTTTTTTCAATTTTACTAAAATTTAGTAAAATAAACCTTAAATATTTGGTAATTGTATTTGTGTTGTTAGATATGTTTTTGGCTACTCGCCTTAATTCTCCATGCACTGTATATTACAGCGAGTTTAAAAGTAAGGAAATCAGGCAATTCGAAAAGGATAATTTTGTAAAAGGATTTCCTATTCCTGATAAACCTATATCGCAATATTCCGATTCAAGTGATTATTTTCAACTTTTTTGGCGAAATTTAAGTATATTCAATAAACGCCCTGCTTTTGATGGGTATAATCCTTTTCAGATTAAGAATTATACTTTACTTACTGATAATTATTCTGATTTTTTTCAACAAATTAAAAATAATAAATTATTCTATTTTGCCGATACAATAATTAATAAATTCGATAGTTTAACTGCTTTTAACTACAAAAAATCTGGTTTGGTTTTTTCTGATGATAATAATATTAATTTTAGAATAAACCCTCTTGCTGAAAATGAAATTATAATTACAGGTTTTTTACCAACAAAAGTAACTTTAAACACTGTTAATGACAAGGATGCTTTATTAGTATTTATGCAAAATTATAATAAAGGATGGAGTGCGAAAATTAATAATAAAGATGCTAGTATTAGCAAAGTTAATTTATCATTTAATGCTCTTTTTATTCCCGCTGGCAATAATGAAATTACTCTAATTTATAAGCCTTTGCCAATTGTAATTGCACGTTATATTTCACTAATTGCTTTTTTGATTGTATTAGTATTAAAGTTCATTTTTGAATTTAGATTTAAAAAATAATATCAGTACTCCTTGACTATATTTATATACATTAGTTTTGTAATTCTGTTTTGCAAATTATCGTAATATTGTAAATCTTTGTTTTGCTTTGCGATAAAAATCATAACATAGATAAAAATCTGTGTTTATATATTGCATCAAGGTTATCAGATTCTTTTTTAAAATTGACGAATAAAAAAATATTAAATATATGTTTATCAAAATCATAAATTCTGACTTTATGTAAAATCAATATTGGTAGAGCATTAAAAAAAATAGTACTTTGCATAACAAGGTATTGTTTTTTGTATTATATTTGCAAAATGAATTTTGAAAAAACAAAAGCTCAAATGCGTAAAGGAGTGCTTGAACTCTGTATTCTTTCTATTATTGCTCAAAAAGAGGCTTATGCTTCTGATATTATTGATAAGTTAAAATCTTCAAAAATATTAGTTGTTGAAGGTACTTTATATCCTTTGCTTGCAAGGTTAAAAAATGAAGGTTTTTTAAATTACAGATGGGAAGAATCAAAATCGGGACCTCCCCGCAAATATTATGTTTTAACTGATGAAGGTTATAAATTTTATAAAAATTTACAGGAAATTTGGAACGAACTCTCAATTTCTGTTAACTGCATTATTAATTATTAATCTTTGAAAAGATGAAACGAAAATGTTTTAACAACCTTACAAGGAGATACCAATTAACAAGCAAGTTCTATATGCTTCCTTCTAAATCAAAAAAAATTATTATATGAAAAAAAATATAAATGTTAATATAAATGGAACCATCTTTCACATAGATGAAGATGCGTTCGAGAAATTAGATAATTATCTTAAAAGCATTAAAATTCACTTTAAAGATAATAAAAATGCCGACGAAATAGTAAGTGATATTGAAAATAGAATATCTGAAATGCTGAAGGAAAAACTTTCGGATACTAAAGCAGTTATTACAATTGCTGATGTTTCTGATATAATTGTACGTATGGGGCAACCTTTTGAAATTAGCGACGAAAATGATGTTTCTGAAAATGAACTTAAGCTAAACAAAAGAAAACGCCTTTACAGAGATTCTGAAAACAAATTATTAGGAGGTGTTTGTAGTGGTATTGCCTATTATTTTGGTTTAGACCCTATATGGATTAGACTTGCTTTTATTATTGCTTTTTTCTTCTGGGGTTTTGGACCTGTTGTGTATTTAGTTTTATGGTTTGTAACACCACCTGCTAAATCAACTATCGAAAAGCTCGAAATGAAAGGCGAACCTATTAATATAGCCTCTATCGAAAAGAATATTACTGATGAATTTAATTCTGTTAAAGAAAATCTTAATAATCTGAAAAATAATAGAAGAAATTATAGTAAATCGCATGTTTCAAGTAAGTTATCTTTAGTTTTTGAAAAATTTTTTAGTTTTATTTTAATCCTTTTACAATATATTGCAAAAACTATTTCTGTTATAATTGGCATTATGTTTATTATGCTTGGCGTATTCTTAATTACAGGTTTTATAAGTACTTTTTTTATATATGACGATGCTACGTTTGTTTCTTCGGGCGGAATAGCAGGTTTCTCTTTCCCTTTTATACTTAATAGTATTTTTGAATCTTCTGTTCAACACACATTAGCTCTTATTGGCTTGAGTCTTTTTGTTGGTGTGCCGCTTATTATGCTGATTTACAATGGTATTAAAATGGTTTTTCGTTTTAAATATAAAACTAAAGTGGTTGGATTATCTGCTTTTTCGCTATGGCTTGCTGGTTTAGTTATTTGTGCTGTTGTTGCTTTGCAAGTACTTGACGATTTTTCTCAAAAAGTTACATCAAGCGAAAAAATTTCTTTTAAAGCACCAAAAAGTAAAAACATTCATTTTGCAGTTATGCACGACTCCGAAATCGATTCTTTGTTTAATCCTAATAATAAAATGCTTTTAAGTAAATGGAATTTAATTTCTAAAAATAAAAAAGCACTTTTCTTTGGTGTGCCTGCTTTTGAATTTCAACAATCGGAAAACGATAGTATTAAGGTTATAATGTTTACTTCTGCTCGTGGCAATAGCAAGAACGACGCTAATTTTAGAACTCATAAAATTATTTATAATGTAAGTAATAACGATACTGCGATTCTTTTTTCGCCTTATTATCGAATTAAGGAAAATGAAAAATGGCGTTGCCACGAATTGAAAATTCTAGTTAAGATCCCTTCCAATAAAAATATTACCTTTGATAAGAGTATGGAGAGAATTTTATTGGCTTCATCTAATTTCGATAATTACTGGAACATGGATTTACAAAGCAATAAATGGACAGTTACACCTCAAGGGCTTGTTACTGAAAAGAAAATTGATTCCTTGTTTTAGAAAATTAATCTTTAAAACGATATATTTTGTAGTTAAATAAACAATAAATATAAACATTTAAATTTAATGAATATGAAAACTCTAAATGTAATTTTTGTAATATCAGCTATTATTGTTTTGTTTGCTCTAATAGCTTATTTTGCAGTATCCTGTTTTGGCGTTGCTAAAGGTAATGGAAATATAATAAAACAAACTTACGATGTTTTAAGTTTTAAGTCTATCGAAATTTCAGGTACTTATGACGTTATTTTAAACCAATCTGACAAAGAATCTGTTAGTGTTGTTGCCGACGAAAATATTATCAATTTTATTAAAGTTGAAAGTAAAAATAATGTATTAACAATTAGTACCAAAAGAAATCTAAAGACAAAATCTAACGTACAAGTATTTATTGATTTTATTGATGTGAACTCTATAGAATCATCTGGTGTTTCAAACATTATAAGCGATTCTATAATCAAAGCCAATAATTTTGAAATTGAGTTGGATGGTGCAGGCACAGCAAATTTAAATATTGAAGTTAGCAAGCTCGAAGTAGATATTAAGGGAGCTGGTATTGTTGAAATTTCAGGTAATGTTGATTTTAACGATATTGATATTTCTGGTGCTGGCATATTTAAAGGGCATAATCTAATAACCCGCAAAACCGAAATTGAAATTAGCGGCGCTTCTAAAGCTTATGTTAATGCAAGCGATATATTAGATGTTGAAATTACAGGTGCAAGCGAAGTTAAATATGCAGGAAACCCGGCTGTTAAACAAAAAATTTCAGGCGTGGGCGTTTTAATTAAAGAATAATAATCAAAACTTAAATATTTAATATAATTAAATATATTTTTGATTAATGTATTGCTAATAAATAAGTTATGTTATATTTTGATTTATATATATGTTGAAACGATTTATAATATTTTTTAGTTTTTTGCTGATATTAACTGCCTGTAAAAAAGATAAACAGGGTGAATTTTCAATTAATGGTGTTGTAATTGATAATTCAACTGGTAAAGGTTTAAGTGGAGTTGAAATAACTTTTTGGGCAAGTAAAATAATATCGGGTGTTTATAATTCTAATTTTGAAAAAATAGTATCTATTAAAACTGATGCTGATGGCAAATTTTCTACTGATATTAAAATGGAAAAAGTATCTGCTTATAAAATTATTGTCTATAAAAACAATTATTTTAATTATGAAGAAGATATTTCTTCCGATAGCTTTGTTGATGATGGCTCTTATAACTTTAATTACAGCATCTCTCCAATTGGATATATAAAATTAAGAGCCGTAAACAATTTACCTTATGATAGCTCTGATTTTATATCGTACAGATTTTCAAGCAATTACCTCAACTGTTTTAATTGTTGCAATAATATTGCTAACAAAGGCTATGGACAGTTTTTTGACTCTACTTTTGTTTGTAAGGCTGAAGGTGGTAGCCAGCTTATTGTTACATGGAATGTGATTAAAAATAATCAGTCGTCATATAACAATGCAAATATTTATTGTCCTGCTTTTGATACAACTTATTTCGAAATTTCTTATTGATTTTTAAACACACATTACATAAAGGTCATCACGCGGATTAATGCACAAAATTGGTATATGATATTTGTTAATAATTAGCTTTTGTTCAGGTGGACCCATTAAATAATCGAACATATTATAAAATGCTGTATTCATTACTATTACTAGCTGAGCATTGTTTTTTGATGCAAAATCAACCCCTGCTTCGTCCATATTATATACACTGTTTTTTAATATATTAACGCTGTTTTTTACTTCAAAATCGTCAAATAATTTATCTGTAAATTTTTTATTTGATTTAATTTTATACTGAAGTTCAACGTCTTTGCTTTCGGGCATAAGAATATGAATTTTTGAATCGTAAAAACGACTGAAGTAACTTGCCCATAAAACTTTTTCTTTGTATTCGCGTGTATCGTCTAATGGCAATACTATGTTTTTATATCCATTTTTTACTGGAAATTTTTCTCTAACCATTAAATATGGAATTCTTGAATTCTTCATTATCCTTATTGCCTGTCTTGCTCTGCGTATTTGTCCACTTGGTTTTAGTGGTATCCCTAAAACAACCATTATAGCATTTATGTCTTCGGTTGTATTGTAAATTGTACTATTTAAATCTCCTTCTAATACTATGTTGCTAATTTTTATATCACAATTTTGCTCCTGTACAATTTCAACAATTGCATTTAGCCTTTTCGATGCAGCTTCTTTGCTGTAATTTTTAAATAATTTATGCGATTTTCTATTGCTTACGTGCAACAAACTTAACCCCCTGCGAAATATTTTTGCCATTTCTAATCCATGCAAAATTGCTGATTCTGATGCACGGCTAAAATCTACTACTACTAATATTTGTTCAGGGTTTAATAATCCCATAGCTTTTATAATTGTTGTTTATTTTAATCCTTTTATTTTTGGTTTCCCTGCCACAAAATCTTTAAGATAAAAAGGTTCAAAATAGGCTGTATCAACAAAATTTTTATTTAAAAAATCCTGTTCTACAATTTTACACATCCATTGAGCTGATGGTAAAAAGTTTTCAATATAAAATGTGTTCATATTTAGACTAAGATGTTCTTTGCATTTTTGTAGTGCATCACCAGCAAAATAAACTAAATTTTTTGTAAGAAATTCTTGGAATGAATTATTACCAACAATTTCTGCCATTGTGCTTCTAATTTGCTCATTATCAAAATTATAAACCGCAGAATATACTTCCATGCGTCTTGCATCAATCAAAGGGCAAAACAATGCTTTTGTATCAGCTTTATCTTTAACTTTTTCTTTCATACCTAAAGCCATTGCTTGTAGGGTATCAACAGCTATCACAGGTTTTTCTGTTGCATAAGCTAATCCCTTTATTGTTGATACTCCTATTCGTAATCCAGTATACGACCCAGGTCCTTTACTAACAGCAAACGCATCTAAATTATTTAAATCTATGTCGTTATTTTTTAACACTTCATCTATAAAAGTCAGTAGCATTGCTGAATGAGATTTCCCTGTGCTGTCTTCTTTTAAAAATTTTAATTCTCCGTCTTTTGATAATGCCACTGAGCAAGCTGTGGTTGATGTTTCAACACATAATATT
Organism: uncultured Bacteroidales bacterium; assembly: GCA_964504265.1. Taxonomy (GTDB): domain Bacteria; phylum Bacteroidota; class Bacteroidia; order Bacteroidales; family JAKIYJ01; genus JAKIYJ01. The sequence continues at coordinate 2,907 of CAZDEU010000041.1, read as the reverse complement.
AAAGCCATTTTTATATTTTAAAATTCAAAATTCAGTTTTTTCGTATAGTTGCCATCTTTCTACTTTCGTTACTTCATCACCATCTTTTAGCAACTTAGTTATTGCTCTGTAAGGTGCTACTATTACTTCGCTTTTCTCATCCAAGCCACTAACAACTTCTATGTACATATTGTCTTGTATGCCCGAAGCAACATTTACTAATTTTGCAGTTCCATTATCGAATATATACACAAATTCTGCATAATTCTTATTATTGTCTTGCGTTTCTTTATTAATTTTCGATAAAGAGGCTGTGTCTGATTTTGCAATAATCGACTGAATTGGAATACTTATCGCATTATAAACAACATTTGTCTGTATTTCTACATTTGTACTCATGCCAGGTCTAAATGGCGATTGTTTTGAATGTATTGTATCTATTAAATCTGAATATGATTCTCTTAATATGTTTATTTTTACATTAAAATTAGTTACTTGCTCAGTACTTGTACCTGTAACTGTTGCTGAATTTGCTATCTCAGTAACTACTCCTTTAAATTTTCTGTTTTGATAAGCATCAACTTCTACTACTGCCGTATCTCCAAGATTTACTCTTACAATGTCATTTTCATTAACTGTAACGTTGGCTTCCATCTCTCGTAGATTAGCTATCCTCATAATCTCAGTACCTGCAAACTGGCTTGTACCAACAACTCTCTCTCCCTTTTCTACACTTAAACTCGAAATTGTCCCATCCATTGGCGAATATATTGATGTCTTGTTCAAATTATCCTTAGCTTCTTTTAAAGCAGCTTCTGAACTCAAAACTGTAAATTCTGAGGCTTTTACGCTTTCTCTTGCCGCAGTCAGTTCTTCTTTTGCAACTAAATAATTTGCTTGGGCAGTTTCGTACTCTGATAATGATACTACTTTTTCTTTATATAATTTTTCTATTCTATCGAATGATGATTTTGCATTGATAAACTGTGCTTCTACTTGTGCGGCTCTAGCTTTTGCATTTGCTAAATTTGCTTTTTGCATATTAAGTGCTGCACTCATCTGCTCTAAATTTGATTGATAAAAATCAGGATTTATTTTGGCAAGCAAATCGCCATTTTTAACTTTGTCGCCTTCTTTTACCAATAAATCTACAACTTCGCCCGATACATCAGGCGAAATTTTTACTTCTACTGCGGGTTGTATCTTGCCATTTGCCGATACTGTTTCAATAATTGTTCTTTTCTGTGGTAATTCTATTGCAACTTTTATATTTGTCGAACTGCCAATCCATTTGTTTTTCTTGGCTATTGCTAAAAATATTATTAAGATTATAACCAGAATAATTGATATTCTGATAATCCTTTTTTTACTTTTATTATTTTTTGACATATTAAACGTATAATATTTTTTAATTAATTTATTGAAGTTCAATTGGTTTTCCTAAATAAAAATCTAAAACTTTTAATCTGAAAATGTATTCATACTTAGCTTGCAACAGCTCTGATTCTGTCTTCGATACCTTTGTTCTTGCGTCGTTGTATTCAATTATGCTTAATAATCCTGCATCAAATTTTTGTTTTGCATATTCATAAGACTCTTTCATGGCTACAAGTCCTTTTTGTGCTGCATTATGTTTATTAAGAGCTGCAGTTGCATCAGCTTTTGCCTGCTGTATATTTTTTATCAATTGATTTTTTGCCTGTTGCAAATTATTCCTCGCTGTTTCAACTGCAAGCTTTGAACGGCTTACATTATTTCTTGCCTGAAATCCATTAAATAATGGTATTGATAAATATAATCCAATTGATTTATTAAAATTATCATTTACTTGTCTGTTAAATGATGCAACTTCATAATTAACTATATATGAGGGAGTTACAACTGGTACGGGGGCTATTTCGTAAGTATAGGCTATAGTATCAAAATTTCCAGTAAAATTATAATCTTTTATTGACTTGCTTGCACCTGAATAGCCTGTTCCTATTGAGGCACTAAGCATTAATCGAGGACTGTAGCTTCCTTTTGATGTTGCTAAACCTGCATCGGCACTTTTAACACTCATCTCGGCACTGCTAATCTCAGGCATAACTTTTATTGCTTCTTTATATATGTTTTCTACACTTATCAGTAATGTAGAACCATCCTCATTTATATTTATTTGTGGAATTACAATATCAAAATTTTCAACTTCCTGCAAATCAAGTATTTGTACTAATACAAGTATAGCTAAATCTAACTGATTGTGCGAATTTATAACATTTAATTCATCTGTTGCATATTGTGCCTCTGCTGACAGTAAATCGCCCTTAGCTAATTTGCCAGCCTCAACAAATTTTTTTGTTCTTTCTAACTGTTCAAAGCTAATCTGTTTCTGCCATTCCGATATTTTTAAATATTCTTTTGCATAAAGTATCTGCAAATATGCTGTGGCTACACTTAAACTAATATCATTTTTAATTTTTTCTAAATTATATTTATCTGCTTCATAATCATATATATTTTTTCTTACATTATTCAACAATTGAAACCCATTAAATAGCGTAATACTACTTGACAAATAAAAATTATTTGACCTTACTCTTTCTGTAGCAAAATCATTTGTAAACATATCTATTGTTCTGCCATAATTATAAACATGAGTAGCATTTGCGTTCAAATCGGGCATCAATGCGGCTTTACTAGCCATCATATTAGTTTTCGAAAGTTGAAGCGAAATTTCTTGTTGTTTTACTTGTAAATTATTATCTAAAGCATATTTAATACACTCATCTAAAGTCCATTTTTTGTTTTGACTTATTATTGTAGTGTTATGTATTAAAATAATTATTATTAAACTTAATTTTATAAAATATTTCATTTTTTTTAATATAAAATATTACGCATCAAAATTAACGTTTAAAATTCAATATTCTTTTAATTTTTATTAAT
>CAZDEU010000040.1:0-17831 GCA_964504265.1 uncultured Bacteroidales bacterium | reverse complement strand
TGGTATAAGTGCAAAAAGTTTTCCTGATACAACTAATTTTGGTATTATATTAAAATCCATAGAAGTCAGTTGGTCTGAAGTTAGTGAGGCTGCCAATCAAGTTTTTTTTATATTTACATCTGCGTTTAGCACAAGTAACAATCAAATTAAATGAACTTTATACTCTTTTATTTCAACAATAAAACAAGTTAGTCATATAATTCAACATTTTAATATGAACTAAAACTTCTTTAGATATTATAATCAATCATATAAATATAAACGATTTATATTTATTACAAAACATTTCACAATAAATTTAAAAATATTTTATTATACTTGCCGTTATGAAACGAAAATGTTTTAACAAACTTTCAAAGAGATTATTACAAGCATACGAGTTTAATATGATACTTTTGAGAATCAATATATTAATCTTATTAAATTAAGTATGTTTTATAATAAATCACTTAAGAAAATTATTCACAACTTACGAGTTCCATATAATATAATGGATAATTCGTATATTAATTATAAAAATAAATATAAATGAATAAATTCTTTATTACAATTTTTTGTTTAATTATATTAATTTTTTTATCATTTATTTCAAAATCGCAAGTACAAGATTTTCAAATATGGACTTCGCTTACTGCTGAAAAAGAGATAACAAAAAAATTTGAAGCCGAATTAGAACATGAGTTACGTTTGATTGATAATGCACGTCATGTCGGAACTGTTTTAACAGATGCCAGTATTTCTTACAGATTTACAAAATGGTTAAAGATATCTGGCAATTACAGATTTATTTTAAAAAGATTGGATAATGATTTTTATCAGGACAGGCATCGTTTTTACTGCAATCTGCAATTAGGACATAAAACAAACTTTGCCGATTACTCTTTCAGAACAAGATATCAACATCAGTTCAGCGAATTAAACAATGATAATTACAATACTGATAATTATATCAGAAACAAATTCACTTTTAAACCAAATATTTTTAAAAAATTTGTTACTTATATAAGTTTTGAATCATATCACAATATTGAAAAGAATTTATTTTTTAGCCCAACTGATATTAGAACAGAAGCTGGTATTGAATATAAAATTTCTAAAAAACAAACATTTAATCCCTACTTTTTATTTCAACGTGAACGTAGAACTGTCAACCCTGAATTTGATTATGTGCTTGGCTTGAATTATATTTTTTCTTTATAAAAATATTTTACATAAATATAAAATACACATATTCAAGTAATAAAAATTTAATTACAAAAAATTCCCTGTTTTTATTAAATGTTTTCTATTTTTGCATAAACAAATAATTATAAAATTATTATTTAATATAAAAAGCATTTTATACTTTTATATTTAAAGAAATATTTTTTAAGAATCAATAATATCAAGTAATCATAAACTTAAAAGACATGAAGAAAAAGTTTTTTTCAAAAAGTTTCTTTTTTATTACAGGAATAATAATTATAGCTGCTATAATGAGATTATTACCTCACTGGCCAAATTTTACACCCATTGCAGCAATAGCATTATTTGGCGGCACAATGTTCGGCAAAAAATATATTGCTTTTATTATTCCAATATTAGCTTTGCTTATTAGTGATTTAATTATTGGTTTTCATAGCTCTATGTATGCTGTTTATTTTAGTTTTATTATAACTGTATTAATTGGCATACAATTAAGGAAAAATATGAAGGTCTTTAACATATTTGCTGCTACTTTAATTTCATCAACATTATTTTTTATAATTACAAATTTTGCAGCATGGATAAGTAATCCAATTTATTCAAACAATTTTGCAGGATTAATGCAATCGTACATTGCTGGCTTAGCATTTTTTAACGACGGTAGCAATGGAATTTCAATGTTTTTGAACGAAATAGTAGGAAGTATGTTTTACAACACAATACTTTTTGGTGTATATTATTTAGCACAACTACGCTTCCCCGCCCTATCTTTTAAAGCAACACCTAACATTTAACATTCAACTTTTCATGGGATTATTTTATTTTAAAGAAAGGAAACCAAGGCAATTTGAGTATAAGCCATACTTCTATAATCCCGAAAAAGAAGAATTTGACGAAAGAATAAGAAGAATTAAAAAAGAAATAGGAATAAATGATGAAAGTGTTACAAAACAAAGTTATAAACCTAATAAAGCATTAAGTTTCAAAAAACAATATACTGGCTCAGTTAAAACTCCTAAAGTTAAGTTACTCATTATAGTTATTGCTTTTGTTTTAATAGTAGTAATGTTTTATTTAATTGGTGTTTATACCTCTTATATAATAAAAAATGTCTGATATTATTAAACTGTTACCTGATTCAGTTGCCAATCAAATTGCAGCAGGTGAAGTAATTCAGCGTCCTGCCTCTGCAGTTAAAGAACTTATTGAAAACAGTATAGATTCTGGAGCTACTGTTATAAAACTTATTATTAAAGATGCAGGTCGTACTTTAATTCAAGTAATTGATAACGGTTGTGGTATGTCTGAAACTGATGCTCGACTAAGTTTTGAACGTCATGCAACATCAAAAATAAGAGAAGCTAACGACCTTTTCAGTATACGCACAATGGGTTTCAGAGGTGAAGCATTAGCATCAATAGCTGCAGTAGCACATGTAGAGCTTAAAACAAAACGTGTTGTTGATGAAACAGGAACTTTAATTGAAATTGAAGGCTCGCAAGTGGTTTTACAAGAGCCTTGCGGCTGTTCTAATGGTACTAATATTGCTATTAAAAATCTTTTTTATAATGTACCAGCCCGACGGCAATTCTTAAAAAGTGATAATGTTGAAAACCGTCATATTACTGAAGAGTTTCAAAGACTTGCTATTGCTAATCCCGACATTGATTTTACACTTATTCAACAAGATAAAGTTACTTTAAGACTCGAAAAAGCACAGTTGAAAGTTCGACTGATGGGAATATTTGGCAACAACTACGGTCAAAGATTAGTTCAAGTAGATCAACAAACCGATTTAACATCTATCTCAGGTTTTATTGGGAAACCTGAATTTGCTAAAAAGGTTAGAGGAGAACAATTTTTCTTTGTTAATAACAGATATATTAAAAGTCCTTATCTGAACCACGCAATAGAAAATGCTTACCAAGAACTGTTGCCCGAAAAAACTATGCCCTCTTATTTTTTATTTATTGAAATTGACCCTTCTCTTATTGATGTTAATGTGCATCCAACAAAAACTGAAATAAAATTTAAAGACGAAAAAATTATTTATGCTTTAATGAGAGCAGCCGTTAGACAATCGCTTGGAAAATTTAATCTTACTCCAAGCATTGACTTTGAGCTTGACCAATCTATTAATATTGCACCACCCGAAGCTAACACCAAAATTAATCCTCCTACTATTAGTATTAATTCAAATTATAATCCTTTTCACTCAGAACAAATTAATAAAGAAAACGAAAGAAGCAATCTTAGAAACTGGGCTAATTTATTTCCTGAAAGTATTTCACAAAAAAATACTAAACCACTTGAAAATGAGTTTTCTAAGTCTGAAACACCCGAATCGCATAATCTTTTTACTAACACAGATGTTTCAGAAGAAGAATTTGGAAGCGAAAAATTGGTATTTCAAATGCAGGCACGATATATACTTACAAACGTAAAATCGGGGCTGATGGTGATTGACAAACAAAGAGCAATGGAAAGAATTTTATTTGAAAAATATGTTGATTGTCTAAATAATGGAGAATTATCATCTCAAATTGAATTATTCCCGAGAACTATACAACTCAACCCTGCCGACTCTGAAATAATTGACAGCTTAATGGACCACTTGAAATTAACAGGTTTTGATATTTCTTCGTTAGGTCCCAGAACTTTTGTTGTTAATGGTGTTCCTGCAGACCTCGAAATTCAGGATATTGAAAGTTGGATAGAAAGTTTTATTGAAACTTTTAAAAACATTGAACGCGAAACTAAAAACGATACTAATGCACGCATAGCTATATCGCTAGCAAGAAGTACAAGTATTAAACAAAACAAACGATTACAAAAAGAAGAAATGCTTTCGGTAATTGACCGTTTATTTGCTTGCAAAGCACCTGAAATTTCTCCATCAGGTAAACCTATCATTACTATTGTTAAATTTGCAGACATTATTAGTAAGCTCAAATAATACAAAGAATCATAATGAACGAACAACAATACTCTCCTTCCAGCTTCAGAATACTTACACCTGTTGTAAAAAACTTGTTGATATTAAACGCATTGTTTTTTCTTGCAACAATAACATTAGAAAGCACTTTTGGTATAAACCTGACAAGAATATTCGGATTGCATTACGTAAGTTCTGAATACTTCAGACCATATCAATTTGTTACTCATTTATTTATGCATGGCGGTTTTGGACATTTGTTTTTTAATATGTTCGCTTTATGGATGTTTGGCAATGTGTTGGAGAATGTTTTAGGTCCTAAAAAATTTATTATATATTATTTAGCTACAGGTCTCGGTGCTGCAATATTACACTCATTAGTTACCGGTTATGAAATTTCACAACTTAAATTGGCAGCCGAAAATTTTTATATTACTCCCACTCCTGATGCTTTCTATAGTTTTTTAGATTCTTATTTTCCTTATACTTTAAAAGACATTAATATTAATGAATTTATAATGCAATGGAAACTCAATCCATTTAATGCTGTCAGCACAACCGAAGCAGTAAAATTTGTTCAAGATGGCGTTAAAGGAGTTGTAGACATTCCAACTGTTGGTGCTTCTGGTGCTGTTTTTGGATTGCTTCTTGCCTTTGGTATGTTATTCCCCAATTCGTTGATATATATTTATTTCTTATTTCCAATAAAAGCCAAATGGTTTGTAATTTTTTACGGCGCCGCTGAATTATTTCTTGGCTTCTCAAACAGACCAGGCGATAATGTAGCTCATTATGCTCACCTTGGCGGTATGCTTTTCGGTTTCTTACTTTTAAAATATTGGTTACACAACAAAAATAAATCTAATTATTTTTAATGAATCACAATCATCAAATAATAAACGACTTCTTCGCATTTTTTAGGCAACGTTCTCCTTTGCCTGTTATTATTCTTATTAATATTGCTGTATTTATTTTTGTTAATCTAGTTAAAACTGGTATTTATCTTGCCAACCTAAGTAATACATCAGCATTTTTGAAATTTATATCATTGCTGGCAGTGCCAGCCAATATCAATTCTTTATTGGAAAAACCATGGACAATAATTACATATATGTTTCTGCACGAAGGTTTTTTCCATATATTGTTTAATATGTTAATATTATTTTTTGCTGGTAAATTGTTTTTACAATATATTGGCAGAAAACGTATTATTAATGTTTATATATTTGGTGGTATATGCGGGGCAGCTTTTTTTATATTATCCTATAATATATTCCCTGTTTTTGAAAGTTCTTTAAACATAGCCGTTGCACTTGGAGCATCTGCTTCAGTATTAGCAGTATTAACTGCTATTGCTACTTTTATCCCCAATTATTCTATAACTTTGTTTTTATTGGGTAGAATCAAGTTAAAGTATATTGTTGCTATTCTTTTATTAATTGACTTAATGAGCATCGAAAAAAATAATCCGGGTGGACATATTGCCCATCTTGGTGGTGCTTTATATGGTTTTGTCTTTATTTATTTTGGGAATAAGAATTATTTAAAATTAAAGGTTTTTAAAAAAATTAAAGGTTGTTTTTCTTTTAAGCCTAAATTAAGAAAAGTACATTCTTCTAAATATAATGATGTTCGTTATATGTCGGATGACAAATATAATGCTGAAAAAGTTAAAGAACAAAATAAAATTGATAAAATTTTAGATAAAATTTCACGTTCAGGTTACCAAAGCCTTACTAAAGAAGAAAAAGATTTTTTATTTTCTAAAAGCAGAAATAAATAATTTTTAATAATTATTGAAAATGATAAAAGCAATTATTAAAATAATACTCAGAGTTTTATCTTTTGTATTTATTGTGTCATTGTTGTTATCTTATATAGCTGCTTATATTAGTCCTGAAAAAATATGGTTCCTTGCTTTTTTTGGTATGTTCTATCCAATAATTTTAAGTGGTAATATTATATTAGGTTTACTATGGCTATTATTTAAAAAATGGGTAGTTGTTTATCACTTTTTAGCTATTATATTGGGTTGGGTATATATGACTGCACATTTTCAATATTCAGGTAAACAATTTAACTCAAATGATTCCGCTCAAACCTTAAAAATTCTTTCTTATAACGTAAGAAATTTCGACTTATATCATTATGATAAAAATTGGAACTTTACTACTAACACCAGAAATAAAATTTTTGATTTCCTTAAAGAACAGAATGCTGATATTATTTGTTTTCAGGAATTTACTTATGTTGAAGGTGGTGGCTTTGCTACTGGCGATACAATGGTGAAATTTTTAAAAGCTGATAATATCCATACTGAATATACTGTTAGAACTAAATATAAAAACAACTTCGGATTGGCTACGCTTAGTGCTTTTCCCGTTGTTGATGGAGGAAGAATTAATTTTCCCGGCAAAACTAATAACTTGTGTATATTTTCTGATATTTCTATTGGTAACGATACTATTAGAATTTTTAATGTTCACTTCGAGTCAATTCACTTTACAAACGAAGATTATAAATTTGCACAGAAACTCGCCGATGATATTGACCTTAAAAATCATAAAGAAATTGAATATAATTCTAAACGAATTATTGCACGATTGCGAAAAGCTTTTGTTGCAAGAGCTGCTCAGGCTGAAATTGTTTCTAAAAACATTTTACAATCTCCATACCCTACTATAGTTTGCGGCGATTTTAATGATACTCCAGGCTCTTATACATACCATAAAGTTGCTAAAGGATTAAAAGATGCTTTTATTGAAAGTGGTAGCGGCTTTGGTACTACTTACTCAGGTGTTTTCCCTTCTTTTCGTATTGATTATATTTTGCACGATTTAAACTTCTCTTCTTATAGCTTTACAACTTTTGAAAATGAACTATCAGACCACTATCCTATTATGTGCCATTTAAAATTTGATAATAAGAAAAAACAATAATGGACTTTAAATTGACTGCTGATTTTGTTCCTACAGGCGACCAACCTGAAGCAATTGAACAACTTGTTGAAGGCATTAAAAGAGGCGACTCTGCTCAAGTTCTTCTTGGTGTTACTGGTTCTGGAAAAACTTTTACTGTTGCTAATGTTATTGCTCAACTAAACCGACCAGCACTCATTCTTAGTCATAATAAAACTCTGGCTGCACAATTATACGGCGAATTTAAACTTTTCTTCCCCGAAAATGCTGTAGAATATTTCGTTTCTTATTATGATTATTATCAGCCTGAAGCTTATCTCCCTTCTACTAATACTTATATCGAAAAAGATCTTTCTATTAATGACGAAATTGAGAAATTAAGACTTAGCACTACTTCTTCTTTGCTCTCGGGTAGAAGAGACATTGTTGTTGTTGCCTCTGTTTCTTGCATCTACGGAATAGGTAACCCTGAAGAATTTGCTAAAGGAATAATTAATCTAAAAATTGGTGATGTTAAAAGCAGAAATAGCCTTCTGCATAACCTTGTTAGCAGCCTTTATTCCAGAACAGAAGCTGATTTTAATAATGGTAATTTCAGAGTAAGAGGCGATACTGTTGATGTTTTCCCTGCTTACGCAGATTTTGCTTATAGAATTTATTTCTGGGGCGACGAAATTGAAGATTTACAAACTTTTGACCCCGTTAGTGGTTATAAATTAGACTCTTTAGAAAATATTATTATTTATCCTGCTAACATATTTGTTACTTCGCAAGATGCTATAAATAATGCTATTCGTAATATTCAAGATGATTTATTTAAACAAATTGGATATTTACGTAATAACGGCAGAAATATTGAAGCTAAAAGACTTGAAGACAGAGTAGGTTACGATATTGAGATGATGAAAGAACTTGGCTATTGCTCGGGTATTGAAAATTACTCCAGATATTTTGATGGTAGAAAACCTGGCTCTCGCCCATTTTGCTTGCTTGACTTTTTCCCTGACGATTTTTTAATGATTATTGATGAAAGCCATGTTACTATTTCGCAAATTAGAGCTATGTACGGTGGCGACCGCTCACGTAAACAAGTCTTAGTAGATTATGGCTTTAGACTGCCTTCTGCATTAGACAACCGACCACTTAAGTTCGATGAATTTGAAGCTATGGCTCCTCAAACTATTTATGTTAGCGCTACTCCCGCTGAATACGAATTGCAAAAATCGGAAGGTGTTATTGTTGAACAGTTAATTCGTCCTACTGGATTACTTGACCCTATTATTGAAGTTAGACCCAGTACAAATCAAATTGATGACTTGCTTCACGAAATCAATAAACGCATTGAAGTTAATGAAAGAGTTCTAGTTACAACACTTACAAAGCGTTTTGCCGAAGAACTTGCAAAGTTTTTAACTAAAGTTGATGTTAAATGTCGGTATATTCATTCTGATGTTGAGACATTAAAAAGAGTTGAGATAATGCGCGATTTACGCTTAGGTGTTTTTGATGTTCTTGTTGGTGTTAATTTACTTCGCGAAGGGCTCGATTTGCCCGAAGTGTCGCTTGTTGCAATTCTTGATGCTGATAAAGAAGGTTTTTTACGTTCTGAAAGGTCTTTAACGCAAACTGCTGGTAGAGCTGCACGAAATATTAATAGTCGTGTTATTATGTATGCTGATAAAATAACTGATTCTATGCAAAAAACAATAGATGAAACTGACAGAAAAAGAGCTAAACAACTTAAATACAACGAAGAACTTGGTATTACTCCTACTGCAATTACTAAATCGACTGATGCTATAATGGGACAAACTGCTGTGGCAGGAAATAAAACAAGTCATACTGCCCGACCATATATTGAAAACAACAATGTTGATGTAGCCGCCGACCCTCTACTTAATTATATGAATGATGCTCAAATTGAAAAAAATATTTCTAAACTTAAAAAAGATATGGAAAAAGCAGCCAAAGAACTCGATTTTATGGAAGCAGCAAGATTAAGAGATATTATTTTTGAATTGCAAAATAAAATTAATAAAGAATAGATACAGAATGCCAAACCTAAAGCAATAAAGGAAATTTACAATTTCAGATTTTAGATTGACGATTTCAGATTTACAATTTTTATAGACAAAAAAGATATTTTTTCCTTTTAACATTTAACATTTAACATTCAACATTTAACATTCAACTATTTTTTGCGAATAAAATTTCTGCAATTATCAGTTGCATCAGAGTTATCTGTGTTCTATTACAAATATATGGATAATGATGACCCTACAACAATATGTGTTGCTTACAAACACAATTTCTTTGCGTTTTCAAAAAACGAGAACTACAAAGAAAATATTAATATTGCCAAATTAACATGTTGATGTAAATCATAATTCGTAAATCACAACAACATTAGCACCTCAAAATAATCTTAACACAGCTATATTAATAGTTACATTTTTTCAGTTCAAAATATGCCATTGGGTGGTCGCAAACGGGGCAATTTTTCAAGGCTTTTTTGCCTTTATGTATGTGCCCGCATTTTCTGCAAACCCATTCAACTTCTTCGTCACTACTAAATACTTTATCTTCGTCTATATTATGCAGTAGTTTAAGGAATTTTTTTTCGTGTTCAGCTTCAATTTTTGCAATTAATTTAAATGCAGTAGCAACTTTTGTGAACCCTTCTTTGCGTGCTACTTCTTCAAAATGAGGATAAAGCTCCGTCCATTCTTCATTTTCGCCGTTAGCACCTTGAACAAGATTTTCAGCAGTTGTTCCAATATACCCTGCTGGGTATGCAGCAGTAATTTCAACAATACCACCTTCAAGAAATTTAAAGAAAATTTTAGCATGTTGTTCTTCCTGAAGTGCTGTTTCCATAAAAAATTCAGCTATTTGTTCGTAACCGTCTTTTTTGGCTTGCTTTGCAAAAAATGTATAACGGTTTTTGGCTTGTGATTCGCCTGCAAAGGCTTTCAAAAGATTTTTTTCGGTTTCGCTTCCTTTAATACTATTCATTTTTGGGATTTTTAATAATTAATAATTATTTTACTTGTTAATACATGATTTTTTGTTGATGCAAGATATAAAAAATACATTCCTGATTTTAAATCTGTTAAATATATTTTAAATCTGTTTATTCCTGCGTTGCAATTATATGAAAAATTTTGCAATGTTTTACCATTAATATCAAACAATTTTCCTTCAAAGACTTGTTTAAAATCAGAATTTATGGAAATAACTACATATTTATTTGCAGGGTTTGGAAATACAAAAATATCTGAAGTATTGTGCTTTTCATTTTCTGAAATTTCATTCCACGTACTTGATAACGGAAGCTCTATATGCGATTTATAGATATTATTAACATATATTGTATTTGATGCAATTAAAGTATCGCCGGCTATATACATTTGCTTGCCATTATTAAGATTACAATCATATCTTGGATAATTTGATGAAGTAATATCAACTCTTATTTTGTGCCCTGCAGGAAAAGTAACTGCAAGCTCAGGTAAATGTATTTCAATTAAATAAATATTTCCCGGCGTAATTGATGATGTATCGTTAGTATTAAATCCTTTTCTGAACCTAAGTCTTTTAATACCATCAGCCAAAAGCATTGATTTGCCGTCGGGATGCACATCAGTCAGCCGTATTGCAAAATCGGTATCTTTTCTGTTCGATGTTACATATAATCTAACAGTTGCAGAGCCTTTAAGCGATATTGGTTGAAAAAGTTCAGGTGTTGTAAATACTGCGATATCGTTTCTACTTTCAACTTCATCTTGATTGTATGGACCTTGCAGAAGGTCATTTCTTAAAGTAGCACCGCCAATAGTAGGTGAAGGATCTTTAGGATTATAATATATAACAACAGAATCGGAATTTGATAAAGGTTCAGAAGTTGAAATATTGCCAGAGCTGTATAAATAAAGTTTTTGATTTATAATATTTTGAGGAGGAAAAGAATTGCTGTTATACCATTTATTTTCATTAATCTGATAATATTTAACTTTAGACAATGTATCCCAATAATTATTTTCATTATTCAAATAAAAATTAAAAAACATCAAAGCCAAAGAATCGCTCCACCCTGCGGCATCATGATAAAAAAGCTCGCCTTGCTGAGCTGTTCCAACCTGCACTTGTCCAAAGCCACCATGGCACCAAGGACCAACAAGTAGTGAGTGTTTATCTTTTACATTTGCATCTGAATTACTTCTAATTGAATTATAAAAATGAAGCAACTCCCTTGTATTGTGGTCATACCAACCGCCAATCATCAAAAAAGGTACTTTAATATATTGAGGATAATTATTTTCATTTTCAACAAATTGCCAAGCGAAATCGTGAGTTTGATGCGATAGGATAAAATTAGACATTCCAAAGCCCAAGTTGTCTAATTGTTCGACGTATTCAGTTCGTAACACACCGCCTTCGTAATATTCTTCATAATTATAATATGGAGATGAAACCAAAGGAACACAACAAACAAGATTAGGAGGGTTCTCTTTTGCAGTTTGAAACTGAATTCTGCCTAATGCAGAAGGCCCCCATGTTCCAACTTTTCCGTTTGACCACGATTGTTGCGCAATCCATTCAATAATGTCATAGCCGTCTTTGCCTCTTTCTGGTGTTGCTGTACAAGCAGATGAAGAGCCATAAAAGCAACGCCAGTCGGTTATTACAAAAGCAAAATCAGAACTTGACAAATTTATTCCAATGCCTAAAGGCAATCCTAAGCGGTAAAATATTCTGTTGTAGGGCGTTTGTATAAGTATTGTCGAATATGGCGTAGATGGATTTATGTTGGGAAGATATATATCTGCTGCGATTTTTTTTCCATCTCGCATTGTTATGCTGTCGGTTATTGGAGTTAATATTTGTGAAAATAAATTAACAGAATGAAACAGTATTAAGCTTAGTACTATTCTTAAATATAACATTTTATTTTTTTTAGACAAAATTATTAAATATTATTCTAAATTTTACGTTATTAAAGTTATAATTATTGAAATTTAAATGAAGCATTTAATTTAATTTTATCACTTAAATCGTATTTTTAACACAAAGGTTAACTCAATGTTCGCATTGCGTTTAATTTTTAAATTGTTTTGTAGTAATTTTGTCTATTATATAGTATTTTTCAACTAATTTGTTTTATAATATTTTTTAAAAAAATAATTTTTCATCTTAAATTTAAAAAAAATGCTAGAAAACCTTAATTTAGAAAGAATTTTGTTTCTTGACATAGAAACAGTTCCTTATTGCGAAAACTATAATGATTTAAATGAAACATTCCGTGAATTATGGGATTTAAAAGCAGAACGAATAAAACAAAATGACGATGAAACTCCTGAATCTCTTTATGAAAGAGCTGGAATTTATGCTGAGTTTGGAAAAATAGTCTGTATTTCAACAGGATTTTTTTATGAAAATTCATTCAGAATTAAATCTTTTGCAAGTAAAGACGAAAAAACTTTGTTAAATGATTTTGCCAATTTGCTTGTAAAATTAAATAAACCTAAGCAAACTCTTTGTGCTCATAATGGAAAAGAATTTGATTTTCCTTATATTTGCAGGCGAATGATTGTTAACAGCGTTAAAATTCCAAAATTAATCAATATGGCAGGGCGCAAACCTTGGGAAACATCTTTTTTAGATACAATGGAACTGTGGAAATTCGGTGATTATAAAAGTTATACTTCCTTAGCTTTGCTTTCTGCTTTATTGGGTATACCTACTCCTAAGGATGATATTAACGGTGCTGATGTAGCTAAAGTTTTTTGGAAAGAAAATGATTTGGAACGCATTGTAAAATACTGTCAAAAAGATACTCTAACAGTAGCACAATTATTATTGAAATTTCAGGGATTACCTTTGCTAACCGACGAACAAATAGTATTTGTATAATAAATTGTATGATATATAAAATTTTTATTTTAATTTGTTTTTTATTTTCCAGTATTATTATTTTTTCGCAAAATACTGAACAATTGCAATTAATGGCTGAAGCTGAAACAGATTCGGGGCATTACGCTAAAGCTATTTTTTATTATAATAAAATTATTGAAGCCAAACCCGATAATTCAGATGCTTATGCTGCAAGAGCTGCCGCAAAAGGTAAGATTGGTAATTACGAAGAAGGTGAGGCTGACTTTTCTAAAGCTATTGAATTAAATCCATATATTCCGAAAACATATTTAAAAAGAGCTGTTTTCAGATTAATTCTTCAAAATTATAAAGGTGCTATGGCCGATTGTAATGTTGCTGTAGGGCTTGATGATAAAAATGCCGAAGCCTTTATAACAAGAGGAATATCAAAATCATATTTTGGATATTATACTGGTGCTGTCGAAGACTTTTCGATTGCTATAAAACTTGATTCTACTTCTTCGCAAGCTTATGCTAACAGAGGGGCTACTAAATTTTACTTGAGCGATTCGCTCGGAGCATTAGACGATTATACTAAAGCTATTCAATATGATTCTAATTCTTTTAGTCTTTATTATAGCCGAGGTGCTTTGCTTTCTCAGTTAGGAAAACAAAATGAGGCAATAAATGATTTTAATATGGCTATAATACTCAATCCTAATTACCCCGACGCATATTACCGAAGAGCTTTTGCCAAAGAAAAAAATAATGATGACAAAGGAGCCTTAGCTGATTATACCAAAACTATTGAAATTAACCCCAACGATGCTCAGGCTCTTAATAATTTGGGAATACTAATGATTAAAGCTGGACAAAAAAATAAAGGTTGTGAACACTTGAAAATGTCAGATAAACTGGGATATATTTCTGCTAAACAGGCAATTGTTAAATATTGTAAATAAGTTATATAAAAAATTAATCTGTAGATTAATTATAAAGTAATTGCAAATTAATCCTTTTAAGTTGGGTAAATCTATAAACTTTTAAAATATTCAATAGTTTTAATTAAGCCTTTATTTAAGGCTATTGTGGGTTCCCAATTGAGTTTGCTTTTTGCAAGTGTAATGTCAGGTTGGCGTTGCATAGGATCGTCGGCAGGCAATGGCTGATAAATAATTTTTGATGATGATTTAGTCAGTTCAATAACCTTTTGAGCTAATTGTAAAATAGTAAATTCTCCAGGATTACCAATGTTAATAGGCCCAGTAAACTCTTTTTCTGTTGCCATCATTTTAATAAAGGCATCAATAAGGTCATCAACATAACAAAAACTGCGGGTTTGGCTACCATCGCCATAAATTGTAATCTCCTGATTGTTTAAAGCCTGCATAATAAAGTTAGAAACAACCCTGCCATCGTTAGGGTGCATACGGGGTCCGTAAGTATTGAAAATCCTAACTATTTTAATATCAACATCATTCTGGCGATAGTAATTAACAAATAACGATTCGGCGCATCTTTTGCCTTCATCGTAACAAGCTCTTGGTCCAATAGGATTAACATGCCCCCAATATGCTTCTGTTTGCGGATGCACCGCAGGATCGCCATACACCTCGCTTGTTGAAGCCTGAAGTATAGTAGCTTTTGTACGCTTTGCAAGACCAAGCATATTGATAGCACCCATTACAGAAGTTTTAATTGTTTTAATAGCATTATATTGATAATGCACAGGTGAAGCAGGACAAGCAAGATTATAAATTTCGTCTACTTCTAAAAATATAGGCATTGTTACATCGTGCCTTACAAGTTCAAAATATGGATTATCAATTAAATGAATAATGTTTTGTTTTGACCCTGTAAAATAATTATCAAGACAAATCACATCGTTACCGTCGTTAAGAAGTCTTTCGCAAAGATGAGAACCTAAGAACCCTGCACCACCGGTTACAAGAATACGTTTTCGCATATTAAAAAATTTTTATATAATAATAATTATAAATTTCAAGGTTATATGGCACTTGCATGTTAATTATCATCTCCTTGGGTACTTTAACATGCTGTTTTCAAACACCAATACCATAATAATCAAATCCAGAATCAACGAGGCTAATGCGGTCATAAATGTTTCTTCCATCAAGAACAACATGCTGTTTCATCAAATTTTTAACTTTATTCCAGTCGGGAAATCTAAACTCGTGCCATTCGGTAAGCAACATAAGGGCGTCAGCATCTTTTAGAACATCGTAAGGTTGCTGACAATAAGTAATAACATCACCAATTCTTCTTTTAGCCTCAATCATTGCTTCGGGGTCATAAGCTGCAACACTTGCCCCGTCATTCAATAATTTATCAATTATAACTATCGAAGGAGCCTCACGCATATCATCAGTTAAAGGTTTAAACGACAATCCCCATATAGCGATTTTTAAACCTTTAATATTTCCACTAAAATGATTTTTAAGTTTATAGAATAAAACAGACTTTTGGTCTTCATTTACTTCTTCTACAGCTTGTAAAACTCTAAGGTTATAATTATTAATCTGAGCAGTTTTAATAAGAGCTTTAACATCTTTAGGGAAACAGCTACCACCGTAACCAATACCCGGATAAATAAATTTATTACCAATTCTGCTATCGCTACCTATGCCCTTTCTTACAAGATTAACATCAGCACCAACAATTTCACACAAATTAGCAATATCGTTAATAAAACTAATTTTAGTTGCCAGCATCGAATTTGCAGCATATTTGGTCATTTCGGCAGATGGCACATCCATAAAAATCACAGGATGTCCATTAAGCACAAAAGGCTGGTATAATTTACTCATAATGTCCTGAGCTTTTTGCGATTCCACGCCAACAACAATTCTATCGGGCTTTAAGAAATCGTCAATAGCAGCACCTTCTTTCAAAAATTCGGGATTTGAAGCAATATCAAAAGGAATATTGAGATTACGTTTTTTTAGTTCATCTTCAATAGCTTCCCTAACTTTGCGGGCAGTACCAACAGGGACAGTACTTTTTGTAACCACTAACATATAATTGTGCATATTTTTGCCAACTTCGCGGGCTACCGACAACACATGAGATAAATCGGCGCTACCATCTTCATCAGGCGGAGTACCAACTGCAATAAAAAGCACGTCGCAATCATCAATAGAATCGAAAATTTTTGTTGAAAAATGCAATCTACCTTTAGCAACATTAGATTCAATAAGTTTATCTAATCCAGGTTCAAAAATAGGTACAATACCCTTTTTTAGATTATTAATTTTATTTTCGTCAATATCAACGCAAGTAACGTCTATGCCAACTTCGGCAAAGCAAGTACCTGTTACCAGTCCCACATAGCCAGTTCCAACTACCGTTATTTTCATAGTATTCAAGTATTAATAGAAATAAAGAGCAAACCTACACGTTTTTTTTAAAAATATCAAAAAAATATATAAAATTATTAACTAATTTTTTCATTTAGAAAATTATCAGCAACCATAAAGCCGTGAGCAGTAGCATAAATTATCGACCTTGTATCGCCAGAGCAATCGCCAGCAAATTTCAGGTTTTCAAAAATATTATTACTTAATCTGTTTGAATAAAATTTAATTTCGGGGGCATAAACCAGATTATCAGGATTTGCAATACCAGGCACAACATGCTCTAAATTTTCGATAAAATCAATAATACTTTCGATAATTCTACGCGGGAAAGCAAGATTAACATCACCAAGAATAAACCTGCTGTTATCTAAAGTTGGATGCACTCTGTACAACGATTTGCTTCTTTTTGAAGCTTTGAAATTGCCATAAGTTTGAAGAATAACTTTATTCTCACCTGCAAGCATATTAGAAAGTTTGGCAATATAAGAACCGTAACCAACAGGGTCGTTAAAAGGCTCGGTAAGCTGAACTGAAGTAAGAATAGCAAAATTAGTATTAGGACTTTTTTGTTTAAGCTTTGCATGCCCGTTAACTGTAGCAAAATCATCATAATTTTCAACAACTACATAGCCCGAAGGATTATTACAGAAGGTCCTAACCATATAGCCTGTACGACTTTTAAATTTGATTTTAAATTCGTACATTTCTTTATTTAAAACTTCAACAATATGATTTGGCAGTTCATATCTGATGCCAAGGTCAACCATAGTATTGTCAAGAATCAGCTCAGGATATTTGCTAATGATAGATTTTACCAGCTTATGCCCGCTTCGCCCAACGCAAACAACAACTTTATCAAAGACATCATCGCCGTTGAGAACTATTTTTTTACCATCAACAGCAACATCATCAATTTTTCTATTAAAATGAAAAGAAATATTATTAAATAAGTTAAAATTCTCATAAATACTTCTAAGAACTTCTTTCAACTGATCAGTTCCTATATGAAAAAAATCTGATACAATAGGCTGAAATCCTTTTTCATAAAAGTTTTTATAAAAATCTTTATTAGTAAAAGAAGAACCAGTTTCAACCTGATTAGCTTCGGTATGGCTGATATAATATTCAACGAGCCTCTTTTGCAAATCAAGTGAAATGTCGAGTGTGCCACCCATCTCCTTTGAAATGAACAGTTTGCCATCAGCTCTCATACCCGAAATACTTGAAGAATATATGTCGGGGCTTTTCTCAAAAATATGTATTTCGTTATCAGTATCCTTAATTCTTTCAACAAAACCGATAGCAGCAGCACCAAAACCTATTAAAGCAATTTTCATTTTTTAAAAGTATTAAATTTATTTAGCAAAGATAAAGCATATATTGTTTCAATATAAAATGTTTTATTTCATTTTACAAGAATATTTTCGTTTTCTTTACATTAAGTAGGGTACTTTTTAGTTAATATAAGCACTTGCACCGTTTTGTTTTACATCTGCACCGTTTTGTCTTAGGCTTGCAATGACAATCAATGACCCAATGACC
>CAZDEU010000039.1:0-18482 GCA_964504265.1 uncultured Bacteroidales bacterium | reverse complement strand
ACATCACCTGTTTGAACATTGTCATTAACATAATAAGTTGACTGAGCAAATAAACAATTTGTGCTTATCAACAAACCAACTATAAATAAAAGTAAATAATTTTTCATAAGATTATTGTTTTATATAATTTTTCAAATTTAAGTTATTGCATTTCTATTTTTGTTTGTATACATAATGACTTAACATCATTGATTTTTTTTATTTAACTACGTCTTTTTAAGCTGTAAATTACAATGTAAAAAAAATCCTACATCTAATATTTATTTTAATATCAGATACAATTATTTTAAGATGACAAATATAAATATAAAACACACTTAAACCAAATTATTATACAACTTTTTAATAATACATTAAATAAGTTAAAAAAATAGGTATTTCAGTATGTTTACTCAAAATAATAATACAACGACTTAGTATTTATTGTATATAAAAGCTAATATTTATAATATATATAATATATATAATTTTATATATAATAATAAAACCAGTTAGTACAGGCTATTAAAAATATTTCAAAAAAAAATTCTATTAAAAAAATATATATAATATTTTTAAAATAGAATTAAAAAACAAGAAAACAAAATAATACTTAATCTACACTTTTATTTAAAAATGAATTATCGCCAGAAATTTTCCCCTTATCATTTTGGTCGTTAGAAATAGTATAATTTGACACAGACGACTCATTTGATGGGGTTACATCAAAAAGATTAACTTCTCTACGCAAATATGCAGGTTGGCTTTCTAGTTCATCTAAACCTTCGGGGGTTTTCAGCTTCATACTAAAGTCGCGCAAGCGATGACTTCTATCATCACTTTTTTTCTCAATAACTTCATTAAATTCAGCCGATTGCTCATCAAACACTGAATTGTCAGCATCTGATTGTTTTGTTGTTTTATTGATTTTATTTAATTCTGGTTGATTATTATCGCTTGCACTAATACTATCATTAACAGCTTTGTTATTATAATTATTATCTTGAGGTACATCTATTTCAAGCTGAAATGTACGTGGTTGTGGTATTTCTGATTGTTTATCAGATGAAGAATTTTCAGCTAAAGATTTTTCAGATTTGGAGGTTATTTGAATATCAGTTAAACCATCCTCATTTTGCTTTTTATCCTCATTTTTTTTGCCTTCATCTACATTAAGCATCAATTTGTTTTTTCGTTCTTTAGAATTAGTGCTCTCTTCAGAAGAAGATTCAAAACCTGTAGCAATAATAGTTACGCTTATCATATTATCAAGTGATTCGTCATAACCATTTCCCCAGATAATTTCGGCAGTTGAACCAGCTTCGCGCTGAATATAATCAGTAATGTCCGATACTTCGTCCATAGAAATCTCATCATTCCCTGAGGCAATATAAAGCAAAATGTTTCTTGCTCCAATAATCTGACTATCGTTAAGCAAAGGCGACGACAAAGCCATTTCGACCGAAGTTATAGCCCTGTTTTCACCTTCTGCCATACCAGTGCCCATAATAGCGACTCCGCTATTTTTCATAACAGTTTTGACATCTTCAAAATCAACATTTACATAACCGGGTACAGTAATTATTTCTGCAATACCTTTAGCAGCAGTAGTTAAAATATTATCAGCTTTCTTAAATGCTTCCGAAAGTTTTGAATCTCCGTACAATTCACGTAGCTTTTCGTTGCAAATAATTAACAATGTATCGACATATTTCCTTAGTTCCTCTATGCCTTCTTCGGCTTGATTTTTTCTTTTTCTTCCCTCAAAAGCGAAAGGAAGTGTAACTATACCAACAGTAAGAATACCAAGTTCTTTGGCAATAGAAGCAATAACAGGTGCTGCCCCTGTACCAGTTCCACCACCCATACCTGCTGTTATAAACAACATTTTAGTATTTTCCTGTAATAAACTTCTCAGTTCGTCGAGATTGTCCATAGCACAATCTTTACCAACCGAAGGTACAGAGCCTGCTCCTCTACCTTCAGTAATTCTTTCGCCAAGTTGTATTTTAACAGGTACTTCACTCAGTGCAAGAGCTTGAGAATCAGTATTGCAAAGTATAAAGTCAACATCTCTTATACCTTGTTGAAACATGTGATTAACAGCATTGCTGCCACCACCACCAACGCCAATTACCTTAATAATTGAAGGCTTTGTTTTTGCAGTATCAAATTTCATACGATTAATATTTTATTAATTTAACTTTCATTGATTTAATTTTGTTTAACTTTTTTTTCATTTAACACACATAAAATTTAAATTATTCATTCTCAGTACATATAAACAAATTAAACTGTACATTTTAAGACCTTTTCTATTTAAGTTCGTAAAATTAAATATTAAAATTTCCATAAATGTTAAATGCTTTTATAATTTATTAACAAAATGATTGTTAATTACTTTTATTCAATGTTATCATCTTCAAAAAATTCTTTCCCTTTTTTAAAAATACTTTCAAAAAAGCTACCTCTTGTTTTATCAGCTTTTCCCTTAGATGATTTTTTATCGTTAGCTTTCATTTTCTTAACATTATCAATTCCTTTAATAACAAGACCAATACTAGTAGCATACATAGGAGAAGTCATTTCTTCAGGTACCTTGCTGGCAAGATGTTCAACAGGCAGTCCTAGTCTTGTTTCCATACCAGTAATAAAAGAAGTTAGTTGAATTAAATGTTTAAGTTGAGAACCACCACCAGTAAGCACAATACCTGCAATTAATTTTTTCTCAAATCCCGAAGATTTAATTTCATAATAAATGTGCTCAATAATTTCTTCCATTCGAGCCTGAATAATATTAGCAAGATTTTTTATAGAAATTTCCTTATGAGGACGACCTTGTAGCCCTGGTATAGTAACAATATCATCTGAATTATTTTCACTTGCAAAAGCAGAACCAAAACGAATTTTCAATGCTTCAGCTTGTTTTTTTATTATTAAACAGCCTGTTTTAATATCTTCGGTTACAATATCACCACCAAAGGGTATAACAGCAGTATGCCGAATAATCCCTTCCTGAAAAATTGCAATATCAGAAGTTCCGCCACCAATATCTACAAGTGCTACGCCAGCTTCTTTTTCTTCTTCGCTCAAAACTGATTCGGCTGCTGCAATAGGCTCAAGTATTAAATCTTCAATTCCAAGCCCTGCTTTTGTAACACAGCGAGTTATGTTCTTTTCCGCTGTCATCTGCCCTGTAATAATATGAAAATTGGCTCCAAGTTCAATGCCAACCATACCAATAGGGTCTTTAATTCCAGTTTCTTTATCTACAATAAACTCTTGCGGAATTACATGAATAATTTCTTCGCCAGGCGGCATAACAAGTTTTTGCATATTTTTTACCAATAGGTCAATATCAGCCTGAGTTATTTCATCATCTAACGAATTGCGCATTATGCTCCCCTTATGCTGCAAACTCTTAATGTGTTGCCCTGCAATACCAACGGTAACTGAATTAATTTCAACACCCGATTTTGCTGATGCTTCTTCAACAGCAACTTTTATTGACTGTACTGTCCTTTCGATATTGGAAACCATACCTCTTCTAACACCAAGCGATTCTGTCTTGCCATAACCAAGTATCTCAACTTTTCCATATTCATTCTCGTGTCCTACTATTACGGCAATTTTTGTCGTTCCAATATCAAGTCCTACAATAATTTCATTTGTTCCCATGTTGTTTTAATTATTAATTGTTATTTTTCTTTTGACATACAACTTGACCCTTATAGCTAAGATTTACTACTGAATATTTGTTAATTTCATTTTTTGCAAATAAATGCAAATACAAAGCTTTAAGTTTTGAAAATTTTATATGTTGTTCTTCAATATTTCCATAATATATTGAATGATTAAATATTTTAGGCTCCATAATAACACTTCCATCAGTATTTACATATATTTGTTCAATAAGTGCATTTAAAAATTCATCGTTATAAATATAATCGGATAAATTAAGCAGTTTATAGAAAATATTTGAACTTAGAACTTCTTTTAATGCAGTTGAATCTTTTAATCTGGTAAAAGAAACAGAAGCATTTAGTGGTAGCGAACCGTTTACATTTATTACTCTAACTGGGTATCCTTCTTTTAAAGGAAAAAATCCCTGATAGTCGAGATACATACTCTCGCTTTCATTTTTCCAAATTCTTAACAAAGGATTTCTTTGTTCAATATTAATACTTATAATACCATCCAGACTCATTGAAACATCAGCAGTTTTTACCCAATGCGTATTAACACATCTGAGTTCAATCTGTGCGGGGTCAATTTGTGCAATAGTTTTGTTTGAAACAATATCATCAACCGAATTCATTATATCATTTTCTGTAATTAGTTTGTCTTTACCATTGTAATTAATTGAAATAATTACATCTTTCACATTGCGATTGTTGTAATCTTTAATAGCAAAGCCCCAGAGCGTTACAATAACACTCAGGGAGATAATTAAAACAATTAATATTTTTAAAGTCTTTTTCACTATTACAACATTATATGTTAAAAATTTCTATTAAAGCAATTTCCAAAGGCTTTACCAATCTGTCAATATCGCCTGCTCCCATAGTAACAAGCAATTCAGGTGTATTTGTTTTTAAATAATCAATCAATTCATCTTTCGATAAAAGTATTTTATTAGTACCGTTAATCTTCGATAGCAGCATAGTAGACGACACTCCTGTAATAGGTTTTTCGCGGGCGGGATAAATATCTAGTAAAATAACTTCATCGGCTATTTGTAATGATTTTGCAAAATCATCAGCAAAATCTCTTGTTCTTGAGAAAAGATGAGGTTGAAAAATAGCTGTAAGTCGTTTTGTGGGGAAAATTTGTTTTAATGAATTTAAGCAGGCTTTTATTTCTGATGGGTGATGAGCATAATCATCTACAAAAACAATATCAGAAGTATTTATTCTAAAATCAAACCTTCTGCTAACGCCTTTATAATTAGCTAAAGCACTTTTAATAATATTAGGTTCAACACTAAGATTGTATGCAATAGCAGAAGCAGCAACAGCATTTTCAACATTATGCAATCCCAATGCTCCACAAAAAACATTTTCTAAAATTTCATTTTGTAATTTAAGATTAAAAATATGCCTGCCATTTTCAAGATTAATATTGAACGCACAAAAATCTATATTTTCGCTATAATTAACAGAATATTTATAAACATCAATTTTATTATTAATATCAATATTAATAACATCTTTTAAGATAACACAACCAGACGATTTGATTTTATCGATAAACAAACAAAAATTTCTACTTAATTCATTATAATTGCCATAAATATCCAAATGATCAGCATCAATTGAAGAAATTACTGCCATATCAGGTTCAAGATTTAGAAAAGAGCGGTCGTATTCATCAGCTTCAACAATAATCATTTCGGGATTATCTTCAGCTATTACAATATTTGATTCAAAATTATTAGCAATACCACCAATAAAAGCGTCAATTTGTTTACCTGCTGTTGATAATATATGTGAAATCATAGCAGTAATGCTTGTTTTGCCGTGAGTTCCGGCTACAGCAACAGTAAAATTATTTTCAGTTATCATCGCAAGTGCCTCAGCTCTTTTAAGCATCTGAATTCCTTTTTCTTTAAAATAAACAAACTCAATATTATCGACTGGTATAGCAGGTGTATATATAACAATATCTATATCATTTTCGAGTAAATCAATATATTCTTGAAAATGAATATTAATACCTTCATTAATTAATTTATTTGTAATTGGTGATGTAGTTCTGTCGTAGCCACTAACTTTTATACCTTTTTTAAAGAAATAGAGAGCTAGGGCACTCATTCCAATGCCACCTATGCCAAGAAAATATATATGTGAAAAATTCTTATACATTTAAATTTTATAATCAATTAATTCAACAATCTCATTAGCAATACTTTCAGAAGCATCAGGCATAGCCATAGCCTTAATGTTTTTGGATAAATTGCTCATTAATTTTTCATTATTTAATATAGAAATTAACATATTATAAAGTTCATTATCAGCATCCTTATCCTTAATCATTATTGCAGCATTTTTTTCAACAAGAGCCATAGCATTTTTAGTCTGATGGTCTTCAGCTACATTTGGCGAAGGTATAAGAACAACAGGTTTACCAACACAACAAAGCTCCGAAATTGCTATAGCACCAGCTCTGCTAATAATTATATCAGCAGCAGCATAAACCTCTGCCATATTATTTATAAAATCAAATATTTTAATATTATTAATATTTGCATATTTGGCTAAAGCTTCAGAATAAAAAGTTTTTCCAGTTTGCCATATAATTTGGATATTTTTTTCAATAAGTGCTTCAGCATTATTATATATAGCACGATTAATTATTAAAGCACCAAGGCTACCACCAATAATTAGCACAACGGGTTTTTCTGTAGATAAACCTAATTTTTGTCTTGATTCGAGTGTATTATTATTAAATTTAGCAAATTCTGCTCTCACAGGATTACCTGTCAAAATAATTTTATCTTTGGGAAACCATTTTTCAGTTTCTGTATAAGCAACACAAATTTTATTAATTTTTTTAGCTAATAATTTATTTGTAATACCAGGATATGAATTTTGCTCCTGAATTAAAGTTTTTTGATTACAAAACGTTGCTGCTCTTAAAGTAGGACCGCTTGCATAACCACCTGTACCAACAACAACATCTGGCTTAAATTTTTTAATAATAAAAACAGCTTTAACAAAACTAACTAAAACCTTTAAAGGAAATAATAAATTTTTAAAGGTAATTTTGCGTTGTAAACCACTAATCCATAATCCTTTAATATTATAACCAGCATTAGGCACTTTATCCATTTCCATTCTGCCTTTTGCACCTATAAAAAGGAAATCAATATCATTAATTTTTTTCTTTAAAGAATCAGCAATAGCAATAGCAGGGAAAATATGCCCACCAGTGCCACCGCCACTTATTATAACTTTAATTTTTTTCATTCTCATCATTATTTATTACATTTTCAACAACTTGGTTTTGTGAGGCAATATCGTTTCTTTTATCAACTTCGCGACTAACACTGAGTATCATGCCAATAGCAATAGAAGAGAACAATGTAGATGTACCACCCTTACTTATAAAAGGTAAAGTTTGCCCAGTAACTGGAAGTAAATCAACGGCTACTCCCATATTGAGAAGAGCTTGAAAAACTAAGCTAAACCCAATACCAACAACAAGAAAAACTCCAAAATTTCCAGGACCTTTTGAAACAATTTTTACAATTCTGAACAAAACAATTAGATAAAATAGAATAATAAATAAAGCGCCAAAAGAGCCATACTCCTCAATTATTATTGCATATATATAATCAGAAAATGCTGAAGGTAAAAAATTACGTTGAGTACTATTGCCAGGAAATTTACCAAATACTCCACCAGTTGCAATGGCTATTTTTGCTTGTTCTACTTGGTAATTCTCCTTTGGCTCAGGACTAATATAGTTTTCAATTCTGTTTTGCCATGTTCCAAGTCGTCCTTGTTTTTGCGGAGGTAAATTATATAATATTACAAAAAACAACATAAGTGCAACAATACCAATACCCAACATAGAAAACAAATATTTACGGTTTACACCCGCTACAAACATCATAACCAAACAAATTGAAAATAATATTGCTGCAGTACTAAAATTAGCATATAATATTAAGCCACATACAACAAAGACAGGTGTTACTATTGGCAAAAAGCCAGTTTTAAAATCCTTTATCTGGTCTTGTTTTTTTGTTAATATACGGGCTAAATACATTATAAGCGAAAGCTTGGCAAGGTCTGAAGTTTGAAATGTTAAGTCTATAATTGGAATTGAAATCCAACGTGCTGCATCATTTGTAGGAGCACTAAATAATGTAATTACAAGTAATATTATAGATAAAAACAATAAAAATACTGATATTCTAGCAAAATATGTGTACTTAATTAAATGTATAACATAAATAAAGACAAACCCTAACAAAATAAATAAAGTTTGCTTAAGCAAATAATATTCTGTACTGCCTGCACTATCTTTCTGTGCTAAAGCTCCAACAGAACTATAAACGCTTAACAAAGAAAATAAAGATAAAAGTAATATTACAATCCAAATTACTTTATCTCCTTTTATATTATTTAATATTGTCGTCATAACAATTAATTATTTATACATAACCAATATATTTATAGATTATATACAGCCTGTTTAAATTGTTTGCCTCTGTCTTCATAATTCTCGAACAAAGCAAAACTGGGACAAGTAGGCGACAAAAGAACAACATCATTAATTTCGCCGTAAGAATATGCTGCATTCACAGCATCAACCATAGTTGAAGTTTCTATAATATCAGGAATAATTTTAGAAAAATATTTAATCAGTTTATTATTATCTTTCCCGAGGCAAATCAAAACTTTAACCTTTTCTCTTACCAACTCTTTAATAGCTTTGTAATTATTGTTTTTATCCATTCCACCTGCAATCCAAATAACAGGATGACTTATGGTTTCGAGAGCATACCATGTAGCATTTACATTAGTTGCTCTTGAATCGTTAATAAAATCAACGCCATGCACCCTTAATACAAACTCAAGCCTATGTTCAAAATTCTGAAAATCAGACATACTTTCTTTAATAACCTCTTTGCGAAGGTCAAATATTCTTTTTGTAATGCCCCCAGCTAAAGTACTGTAATCTTCTGTTTTTCCTTGCTGTGCCAAACTTTCTATAGTCATAATACAATATTAATTTTGTTTATTTATCTTAATTTTAATGTTACAAGAGTTATTACTGCGAGCAAAATTCCAACAATAAAAAACCTGAGTACAATTTTTGATTCGTGATAACCCTTTATTTGATAATGATGATGTATTGGTGCCATTTTAAAAATCCGCCTTCCTTCTCCAAATTTTTTCTTAGTATATTTAAAATATGACACCTGAAGCATAACTGAAAGATTTTCAATAAGAAACACACCACATAATATTGGTATTAATAATTCCTTACGTATCATAATTGCGAAAACTGCGATAATTCCACCAATAGCAAGGCTACCTGTGTCGCCCATAAATACCTGAGCAGGATAAGAATTATACCACAAAAATCCAATGCAAGCACCAATAAATGCACTTATATATATAACAAGTTCGCCCGAATCAGGAATATACATTATATTAAGGTAATTAGCAAAAACTGCATTACCCGACACATAAGCCAAAATACCGAGAGTAACACCAATAATAGCAGAAGTCCCGGTAGCAAGCCCATCCAAGCCGTCAGTCATATTGGCTCCATTTGAAACGGCAGTAACTATAAGAATTATAATAGGAATAAATATTAAAAATGCCCATTGGGTATAATTTTTAGTTAACCATGATATCAAATAAGCATAATCGAACTCATTATTTTTTACAAAAGGAATAGTTGTTTTAGTTGATTTAATTGCTGTATTTGAATAAAGTCCAGTAGGATGAGCCTCTTCGCCACTAACAAATATATTTTCAGTTGATATATATTGGTCGGCCGATTTTTTTTCTTTAATAACAATATCATCACTAAAATACATAGTAGCACCAACAATAACACCCAATCCAATCTGTCCCAAAATTTTAAATTTACCAGCTAATCCTTTTTTATTTTTTTTAAATACTTTAATGTAATCATCTAAAAAACCAATACACCCAAGCCATACAGTAGAAATCAAAATAATAATTATATAAATATTTTGAAGTTTAGCAAAAAGCAAAGTAGGAACTAAAATTGATAATAAAATTATTAGTCCACCCATAGTAGGTGTGCCTTGTTTTTCATTTTGCCCCTCTAAGCCTAAGTCGCGAACAGTTTCGCCAACTTGCTTTTTTTGTAAATAATTAATAATAGATTTACCAAACAACATAGAAATTATAAGTGATGTAATCACCGCCATAGATGCCCTAAATGAAATGTATTGAAATACACCTGCACCAGGTACATTATATGTTTTATCTAAAAAATCAAATAAATAGTATAACATAATTATTATTTTATATTAAAAATTTTACAAGAAGTTCCTTGTCATCAAAATGTTTCTTAACTCCGTTTATATCCTGATACTTTTCATGCCCTTTGCCTGCAACAAGCACAATGTCGCCGGGCTGAGCAATGGTACAGGCGGTATTAATAGCTTCTTTTCTGTCGACAATAGTCAGAACTTTTCTTCTGTTAATAATATCAACTCCTTTTTTCATGTCTTCAATTATCAATATCGGGTCCTCTGATCGCGGATTGTCGGATGTAAGAATAACGTTATTGCTCATATTACAGGCTATTTCGGCCATTAGTGGCCTTTTGGTCTTGTCTCTGTCGCCACCTGCACCTACAACTGTAATAATTTTACCTTGCCTGTCGCTTACTTCTGCTATAGTGCTCAAAACATTTTTCAACGCATCTGGTGTATGTGCATAATCAACAATACCTGTTACATTATTAGTATTAACAACACAATCGAACCTGCCTTCGGCACCCTTAACATTACTTAGAACCGTTAGTACTTTATTTTTATCTTCTCCTAAAAGAACTGCAACAGCATAAGCATTAATAAGGTTGTAAGCATTAAATTTGCCGACCAAACGACTCCAAACTTCGATATTATCGAAATTTAATAAGAGTCCGTTAAAACTGTTTTCCAGAATTTTGCCTCTAAAATCCGACATTCTGCCAAGTGAATAATAATATTTTAAGGCTTTCGTATTTTGTAACATAATGCTGCCATTTTTATCATCAGCATTAGATAAAGCAAACGATTTGTTAGATAAAATATCAAAAAATATCTTTTTAGCTTTTAAATACTCATCAAAAGTTTTATGATAATCAAGATGGTCGTGAGTTAAATTTGTAAATGAAGCTCCACAAAATTCTACACCCGTAACTCTGTTCTGTGTTAAGGCGTGCGAGCTAACCTCCATAAAACAATGTGTACATCCAACATATACCATTTTATGTAATATTTTATTGAGATTTACAGCATCAGGTGTGGTATGCGTAGCATCTGTTTTTTCATCATTTATTATATTTTCTACAGTCGAAATTAATCCAACTTTATAACCAAGCCCTTTAAACAGATTATAAAGTAAAGTTACAGTGGTAGTTTTGCCGTTAGTGCCAGTTACTCCTACAAGTTTTAATTTTTTTGAAGGATTATCATAAAAATTTGACGCTATAATTCCAAGTGCATAAGATGAATTCTTTACCTTAATATATGTAACATTTTCATTAAGACTATCGGGTAGTATTTCGCAAACAATAATTCTTGCACCTGCATCAATAGCATTATTAATAAATGTATGACCATCGGCTTTAGTACCTTTAACAGCTATATAAGCAAAGTTTTGAGAAACTTCACGCGAGTCAGCAGTAATAGCATTAACCTCTACGTTTTCGTTTCCAAAAACTTCGACAAAATCTGAATTTTTAATAACATCAACACATTTTTTTGTCATAATCAACTTTTTCCCATTTTCACAATAATTAAATCACCTTTTTTACAAGCCGATCCTGGCTGTGGAAATTGTGATATTACTTTACCACAACCTGAAACATTTATTCTTAAGCCCGATTTTTCACAAAAATAAACAGCGTCTCTTGCGCCCATGCCCCTTAAGTCGGGGGTTATTCCTTTTTTACTTTCAACAGCATTTACATTAACCTTGTTATTAATATCCATAGTTGAAAAAACATAAGGGAAATTAGGCAAAGGACTTTTATGATAAAACCCAAAAAAGTTATAGATAGTTGCCAAATCTTGCTGATAACCTTTCCCAACAAAAGGAATTTTAACTATATTTTCATTTTTGGTTGAGCGTTGGCTAATATTTAAATCGGAAGCGTAAACTTTATCGGCAATATCTTTAAAAACAGGCACAGCAACCTGCGAAGCATAATAAACACTATCGGGTTCATAAACAACAACAATACACGAATACTTAGGTTTATCGGCGGGGAAATAGCCAACAAACATTGCTCTGTAGCTACCATCAATATAACCTGCATTGCCATCTTCGCGTGCAACCTTAGCGGTACCAGTTTTACCTGCTATTGAATAAGACGATTTGCGAAGTGCTTTTGCTGTACCTTCTTCAACGACTAATTCAAGCATTTTGCGGGCTTTTCCAATAGTTTCATCGGAACATATTGCAGGATTAATAACATGTGGTTCAAATTTTTTGATTGTTTTTCCTGCTTTTTTTATTTCACTTACAAATAAAGGCCTTACCATTTTCCCATTATTGGCAACAGCATTATAAAATGTTAACAACTGTAAGGGTGTGATGCTTATGCCATAGCCTATAGCTATTGAAGTTTCGTGAGCAGTAGGGTTAATAAAGGGAGGCACTTCGCCACTAATCTCAACTCCAAGTGGTGCATCAACCGACATTGATTTAAGCATTTCAATAAATCTATCAGAATTATTTGTGTAAGCATTATATATCATTTCGGCAACGCCAACATTGCTTGAATGAGTAAATACTTTGTTAAGAGTAATTTTATCAGTTTTTTCGCGATGTGAATCTTTGATAGGCTTACCATAAAAATTTTTTTTGCCAGCTCCAACATAAATCAAATCGGAAGTATCAACTTTCCCATCTTCAAGAGCAGCCATAACTGAAGCAAGTTTAAAAGTAGAGCCGGGTTCGGCAGCAGCACCTAATGCGTAATTATATATTTCGCGGTATTCGCCATCTTGTGTTCTTTTGAAATTTGAAATTGCTTTAACATAACCTGTATTTACTTCCATTAAAACAGCACAGCCCCCTTTTGCTCTATGCGCTATTAAATGATTTTTTAGTGATGAATGTGCAACATCCTGTAAATTAAGATTAATTGTAGAAATAATATCAGCTCCATTTTCAGGTTCAACCTGATTACCATCAAATAAAGGCTTCCATAACCCATTAGCCATTTTTTTTCGTATCTGACTGCCTTCCCTGCCTCTGAGGTCTTTTCGGTAAGCACCTTCAATACCTACATAAAACTCTTTAACAACTGTATCAATTTTCACCCATTTATTTTTGCCTTCAGCCACTAAAGGGAAAGTCATTAATTTAAAAAGTTTGTCTTCCTTGATATTTCTCCTTAGTAAAAGTCTTTTTTTATTCTTGTTTCGGGCATTCCACAACATATTGACATAGCTCTTTTTTCTTCTGTCCAAAAACAAAGAATACATACAATATGCAAGACTGTCAGCCTTATTGTTAAAAAGTGAATCAGGTATTTTATTAAGTTCTAAAGTTATATTGAAAGCAGGTAAGCGTTCAAAACCTAAAGTTCTCGCAGCTAAATCGCCATTTAATAAAACTCTTTTTTCCTTTTCTTCAACAATTAAACCTCCCGAATTACGACCAAGATTAAAAATAGGATAAGTCTTAATTAATTTTAGCTCATCGTACGAAATATTTCGTTTAATAGGTATATATCTGCGATTTTTTACCCTTGCATTAGTAAGCAATAATTTATGGTTTCTTGAATACTTATTCAGTGTATCTAAATTATATGCAAGCTCGTTGAGATTATTATAATAAATAGAATCGGACTCGCAAGCGAGA
Source organism: uncultured Bacteroidales bacterium (assembly GCA_964504265.1). Lineage (GTDB taxonomy): Bacteria > Bacteroidota > Bacteroidia > Bacteroidales > JAKIYJ01 > JAKIYJ01. The sequence continues at coordinate 4,929 of CAZDEU010000039.1, read as the reverse complement.
GCATCAAAAAACAAATCAAAACGTGGCATAGATGTAGCCAGCAAACTACCATCGGCTGAATAAATATTACCCTTTGTAGCTGGAATATTTACAGCTCTGATTGATTGCTTATTATATTTTTCTTTCCAGTAATCGCCTTGTTTAAACTGAATTACAATTATACGAGCAAAAACAAATATACCTGCTAATAAAAACAGTATGTATATCAAATACAATCTTAACAATACACCTCTATTGACAGAATTGCTATTATTGCTCATTATTAATTGTATTTTTTTTGTTTATTTTATTTTTTATCAAAATTTTTTCGGGTTGGTCAACCGGAATTTTTATTCCTCTTTCTAACAGCTTATCAGCAACAACCGATGAATGTTTAAGCTGCATAACTTTAGCTTTTGATGTTATATATTCAAAACGTAATTCTTTTAGCTCTTTATTGATATTACTTATTTCTATTAGTTTTTTTTCGGTTTTGAATATACCCGAAATATATATAATCATCAAAACAACAATATAAATGGCGAAAGGCAAAGATTTAACAAAGCGTTTACGAGTAAGAATAGTACCATCAAGTATATTGTGCAATAGTTTTATAGCAGCTTTGGGCTTAAGCTTCTTGGTCGCCTTGCTTGTCCCATTGCTTGCTCCTTCAGATGCAATTTTATTATTAATTTGATATTTATCTTTTTTCTCAAACATAAATTAATTTTTTATTGCTATTCTTAATTTAGCACTTCTCGCTCTGTTATTATCTTTTATTTCATTTTCGTTAGGCGTAATTACTTTTGATGAAGAGCTTGCCCAAGGCGAAATAATTTTACCATAAAAATCTTTATTTAATTTACCTTCAATATTTCCAGTTTTAAATAAATTTTTCACCAATCTGTCTTCAAGTGAATGATATGAAATAAAAACAGCCCTTGCTGAAGGTTTCAGTATTTCGGGAAGTTGTAGTAATAATTCTTTTAACGATAAAAGCTCATCATTTACTTCTATTCGCAATGCCTGAAACAGTTTAGCATAATATTGATTTTCTCTGCCTTTTAAGGCAAATGGTTCTGCTATTGACAATAAATCGGAACTTAATAATATTTCCGATTGTTCTCTTTGAGCGACAATTGCTTTAGCAAGTTTAAAGCTATTATTTATTTCGCCATATTGATTAAATATTTCGACTAATTGTTCTAAGGAATAATTATTTATGATAAAACGTGCATTTTTTTTAGTGTTAACATCCATTCGCATATCTAGTTCAGCATCAGCAAAACGGAACGAAAAACCTCTTTTGCTGTCGTCAATATGATGAGACGAAAGACCTAAGTCGGCAATAATGCCATCAAGGGGGATAGCATTATAATATCTTAAAAAATTATATGCAAATCTATAGTCACAACGTATAAATGTAAATCTTGGGTCGTTAATTATATTTTCTTGAGCGTTTTCATCTTTATCAAAAGCGAATAGCTTTGCTTTATTACTAAGACGATTCAATAATTCGCGAGAATGGCCACCACCGCCAAATGTAAAATCCGCATAAACACCATCGCGATTAACAACTAGGGCATCAATACTTTCAAAAAGTAAAACTGGCTTATGATAAAGATTCTTGTTCATTTTCCTTTTTTAATTTACCCATTACTTTTTCAGCTAATGCACTTATACCGGCAGAAATTTCAGCAATTACATCTTCATAATTTTGTTTATCCCACAGCTCAATTCTGTCGATAGAAGTAGCGCACACAATGTCTTTTTTTAGCCCTGCAAATGATGCTAAGTCTTTAGGAATAAGCGTTCGCCCCGTACTGTCCATTTCAATTTCGCGATGACCTGCTCTTAAAGCTCTTACAAAATCATCGTTTTCTTGAATATAACGATTCAAACGGTTTATCTCCTTCATCTCCTCTTCCCATACTCTCTTAGGAAACATCTCAATACAATTTCTATGTACACTGCGCCTTGCTACGAAACCTTCTGCCAAAATTTCTGACAATTGCTTACGCAACAACGAAGGAAACATAAACCTCCCCTTGTTGTCAATACGGCAATCATACACACCTGTCAGATTTATCATGGCAAAAAATTTCGGTTGGTAAATTTAGGAAAAATTTACCACTTTTTACCACTTTTTTACTTTTTTGTTACATTTTTTTTGAAAAATTATCAAAATAATTAATATTTAAATATATATTACTGAATTTCAGACATTTACGATATGAAATTTTTTTGTATTTTTTTGGAATTTTTAACAAAAAACGAATGACAAGGGAATTTACTAAAATTTGTAATATTTATAAAGGAGTTGAAAATTTATAACTGCTTTGTGTACCTTCGTTCATCCGTAACTTTGTGTCTTGGTGGCGAATAAAAAATCTACATTTTTTTTCATAAGTGTTATTCGTATTCTATTAAATACCATTAACAAAATTTTATCGATATTTTATAAGTATTTGTCTTTGTTTTTAACTCGTATATAATCAATCATCTATCGAAAATCCCTTTTACAAACTTATTAATTCAATTTTTCAAAAAAATAAAATAAATTTGCAGTAAAAACAATAATGATAAAAATTATCGGAATTACAGGGACATTAGGTGCGGGCAAAGGAACTATTGTTGATATACTGACTCAAAAATTCGGATTTAAACATTATTCTGCCCGTGATTTTATTACTCAGGAAATAATAAATAGAGGTATGCCTGTAAACAGAGACTCTATGACATTGGTTGCTAACGATTTGAGAAAAAAACATTCTCCTTCTTATATTGTTGAATCTTTATATAAAAAAGCTATTGAAAGCGGTAGTAACAGCGTTATTGAAAGTATAAGAACCACAGGCGAAATTGAGGCTTTAAGAAAAAAAAATAACTTTATTTTGTTTTCAGTTGATGCTAACGTTAATAAAAGATATAATAGAATTGTTTTAAGAAATTCGGAAACTGATAATATTAGTTTTGAACAATTTCTTGAAAATGAAAAAAGAGAAATGAATTCGGATGAACCTTGGAAACAAAATCTTTTCAAATGTATGGAATTAGCTGATTATAAGTTTATTAACGATGGAAATATTGATGATTTGGAAAGAAATATTTTAGATTTTTTTGAAAAACATAGCGATGAAGTTCGATAACATCAAAAGAATTCTTTCAAAATATTGCATAGGTATTGCAGGCTGTGGCGGGCTCGGTTCTAATTGTGCCGTTTCGCTTGCTCGAGTCGGAATAGGAAAAATTATTATTGCTGATTTTGACATAATTGTTGAAAGTAATTTGAACCGACAATATTTTTTTTATAATCAAATAGGACAAAAAAAAGTTTTTGCTTTAAAAGAAAATATTTTAAAAATTAATCCTGATATTATTGTTGAAGCTCACGATATAAAACTTGATAATATTAATTTTTTTAACATATATAAAAATTGTAATATAATAATTGAAGCTTTCGATTTAGCCGAAATGAAACAAATGATTATTGAAGAAGTTTTACATAAAATGCCCAAGACACCAATAATTGCAGGAATTGGTATTGCAGGCTGGGGAAATAACAATAATATTAAAACAAAAAATATCGGTAATTTGTATTTATGTGGCGACAATACTTCGGAAACCTCAGACGAAACGCCACCTCTTGCCCCCAAAGTTTGTATAGCTGCTAATATGCAGGCAAACCAAGCTTTAGAGATTTTACTGACTAAGGATAATTATGAAGATTGACGATTTTATAGGACTTTTCAGAAAAGACAATGCTGTCGAAAAAATTATTAATACTATTAATACTAACGAAATTGCCAATATTTCCTTAAGTGGATTATCAGGCTCTTCGGTTGCTCTAATAGCCGCAGCAACTGTTAAAGATGTCCCAAAACCTCATGTTTTTGTTTTACCTGATAAGGAAAGTGCTGCCTATTTTTACAACGACCTTGAGTCTCTTTTTGAAGATACTGATGTTGATTTTTTTAAAAAGAAAATATTGTTCTTCCCCGCACCTTATAAACGAACCGGCGATTTTAAAAATATTGACCGTACTTATCTTTTACAGCGTACCGAAACATTAAAACGTATGCAGTCGGGCAGAAAAAATCCTGTTTTTGTTACTTACCCTGAAGCTCTTTGCGAAAAAGTTACTTCTGCTAATTATCTCAAAAAAAATACTTTCAGAATTAGTCTTAAAGAAAAAATTTCACTTGATTTTTTTGTAGATTTATTGATAGAATATGAATTTGAAAGAGTAGATTTTGTCGTTGAACCAGGACAATACGCCGTAAGAGGTGGTATTATTGATGTTTTTTCTTATTCTAATGATAAACCTTACAGAATTGAATTTGATAGCGATTTTGTTGCTTCTCTCAGAACTTTCGACCCTGTTACTCAATTGTCGTTCGACAATCTTTCGCATTTAACTGTTGTTTCTAATGTACTTTCACGTACTTCGCACGAAGAAAGAGTATCATTCTTGTCTTTTTTGGCAGGCAAAGCTGTGCTGTGGATTGATGATATTACACTTACTAAAGATAAATTAAATATAGAAGCCAAGCATATTTTATCGTTTAATGAAAAAAGCACAGAAGACGAAAATATAGTTCAATCAGATCTTATTTCAGATGGGAATGCCTTTTTTAATGATATTACAAAATTTTCTGTTATTGAATTTAATAACAAAAGCCTAAATAATTATTATTTGAAACTGAATTTTGAAACTTCGCCTCAACCGCCATTTAATAAAAATTTCAGTTTGCTTTTAGACACAATGGTCGAAAATCATTCAAATAATTACATAAATATTATTTTAACTTCAACCATAGGACAAGCTGAACGTTTTAAATCAATATTTGATGACCTGAAAACTGATAAAAATATTGAAGATGAAGCATTCTTTGTTTCAGTAGCTGCCAGTCTTAGCAAAGGTTTTTATGATAAAAGACTTAAAATAGC
>CAZDEU010000038.1:0-18668 GCA_964504265.1 uncultured Bacteroidales bacterium | reverse complement strand
TGCAAAGGCGATAATATCCAAATTGGATTACTCCCAATACAAGACCCTAACATAACATATCAATGGGTACCCTCAACAGGCTTAAGCAATCCTAATATTTCAAATCCTGTTGCAAGCCCAATTGTTGATACAGAATATATTTTACTTATTGATAATGCTGTTTGTACCGATACTATTAAACAAAAAATTATAGTTTCAGAAGTTATTGTGGATGCAGGACCTAACCAAACAGTTTGTCCGGGAAATTTTACGTTAAACGCAAGTGCATATCCGACTAATTGCACTTTTATATGGTCTAATAGCATTCTTTTTAATGACACATTAAATACTACACCTAACAATGCTACAGCAAATGTTAATGTGAATAATACAACTACTTTTTATGTTAAAGCAAAAGACCCTTGGTGTGAAGATATTGATAGTGTTACAATATATGTTTCTATTGCAGATGTTTATGCAGGTACAGATATAAATATTTGCGAAGGAAGTACAGCAAACTTGTCAGCAACAAATTTAAATCCGGCTAATCCTTTAACATATTCGTGGGCTCCAACAAATTCAATAATTAGTGGCGCCAATACTGCATCGCCTACTATTAATCCCACAATTACTACAACATACACTGTTACTGCTACCGACCAGTACAATTGTAAAGATTACGATACAGTTGTTGCCAACGTTATCAGCATTCAGGCAAATATTATGTATCAGAATGTTTTATGTTATGGGCAATGTAATGGGCAAATAAGTGTTACCCCAAGCGGTGGAACAGCTCCTTACATTTTTAACTGGGATAATGGTGCTACAACTTCTTCAATTTTAAATCTTTGTCAAGGTCCTTATTCAGTCGAAATTACAGAAAGTTCTGGATGTTCTAAAATTATTAACCAATATATTTCTCAACCCGATTCAATAACTGTAATTATAACCGATACAATAGGTGTTGTTTGCAATGGCGTATGCGGTGGCTCAGCAACAGTAATGGCTTTAGGCGGAACACCACCTTTTGCCTACAATTGGATAAACGGTCAAAGCGGAGAAACAGCAATAAATTTATGTGCAGGTACTTATTATGTTTATGTTACAGATAGCAACAACTGCCAAAAAATTCAAAAAGTTGAAATATCTGATAATTCTACATTAACAGCTACTATTAGTAATACGCCACCTTCTTGTTATGGTTATTGCGATGGAACAGCAACCGCATTACCTGTTTTAGGTACCCCTCCTTACACTTACCTTTGGGAAACTGGCGAAGTTGCCCAAATTATAGGTGGCTTATGTGCCGGCAATATTAATGTATCAATAACTGATGCTGACGGGTGTATTAGAAATATTTATTCAATAATTACAGAACCAGACGAGCTTACTATTTCAATTCCTTATATTAAAAATCCTGATTGCAATGCTTATTGCAACGGAGAGGCACAAGCCTCTGCATCAGGCGGAACACCGCCTTATACATATAGTTGGAGCAATGGACAAAATGGAGATTTAGCAACAGATTTATGCAGTGGCTCTTATACTGTAACTGTAAAAGACAATAATGGATGTGAGGATTTTGCAAGTATTGACATTACAGAACCACCTGCTCTTAAATTAAACCTAACAACTTCAAATGTCCCCTGCTTAGAATATTGTGGCGGCGTTACTCAAGTTACAGCTTCAGGTGGTACACCACCATATTCATATTTATGGAGCGATGGACAGTTTAACAGCATTGCAACAGATGTTTGTGCAGGTATTACCTCTGTTACAGTTACTGATGATAATAATTGTACAATTAACGATACCATTACTATTCCAATAGTGAGTACTTTCCCTCCGGTTATTAATACAACTGCAAATAAAGACACTATTTATAACGGACAAAGTTCACAACTAAATACTACTGTAATTCCTGATTATATTTATTCTTGGAACCCTGCTGCTACACTTGACAATCCTACTATTCCATCACCAATAGCCACACCTTCAAAAACTACTGAATATATTGTCAAAATTGAAGATATGTGGGGCTGTATATATTACGATACCGTAATAGTATATGTTATTGCAGTTACCTGCGACGAAGCACAGATTTTTGTCCCTAATGCTTTTAGCCCAAATAATGACGGCAAAAACGATATTTTATTCGTCAGATCGAATGTTGTTACCGATATACATTTAAGCATTTATGACAGATGGGGCGAAAAAGTTTATGAAACTAATGATTTGAAAATTGGATGGGACGGCACTTTTAGAGGAAGAGACTGCGACCCTGGCGTTTTTGTTTACTACATAACTGCTACATGCGTTGACGAATCAACATTTAAACATAAAGGAAATATAACATTGATAAGATAATAAGACAAATGATATTTTTTAAAAACATAAAATTTTATTTCTTTTTATGCTTGTTAACACTTGCTAATGCGATTCTTTATGCTCAGGATATTCATTTGTCGCAATTTTATACAGCTCCATTAAATCTTAATCCTGCTTCATCTGGTTTTTTCTCAGGCACACATCGATTTGGACTTAACTATAAAAACCAGTGGAGTTCGGTTACAACACCTTATCAAACTGTTGCCGCTTCGGCTGAAACCCAACTCTTGAAACGAAAATTCCATAGAGACCTTTTTGGCGGTGGTCTTCAGATAAACCGCGATAAAGCAGGCGATTCAGAATTTGGAACTTTTCAAGCTTTGTTTTCTTTATCATATATTAAATCGATAAATAAAAAAAATACTCATTTTATTTCACTTGGCGTACAAGCGGGACCTTCTCAAAGAACCATTAATTATAATTCTTTAATGTTTGACAACCAACATAATGGAGATGCTTTTGACCCTGCATTATCACATGGTGAAAATTTTGAAAAATCTAATTTCTGGTATTTTGATTTCTCATCAGGACTTCATTGGCATTTGCAATTAGATAAAGAACAAAGATATGATGCAGGCTTTGCTTTATTTCATATAAATAATCCAAATCAGTCATTATTAGGTTATAACAATATTTTACTTGATAAAAAATTTGTTATTTATGGTAATAGCTTACTTCAATTTTGGAAAAATACTGATTTATTGCCAAGCATTTTATTTATGAATCAGGGCAAATACAGAGAGCTAACTTTTGGAACACGAGCAAGATTTGTCAAAGAAAAAAAAATAGATGAATACACAGCTACAAATTTCGGACTATTTGTAAGACATAAAGATGCTGTTATTGTGGTTTTTGGATTAGATTACAGAAGTTATACTTTTGGGATAAGCTATGATATTAATATATCGAATCTTAAAGTAGCCAGCAACTCAAGAGGTGGATTAGAGCTATCTGCTTCATACCGTTTAAACAGAACTGGTAAAGTTATTCCACGTGAAGTGCCTTGTCCTATTTTTTAATAATTATGTTGAATTATTTTTTTAAAATATTAATAGTATTATTTTTTATCTTCAATAAAAACTTTGTTTTAGCACAATCAACAAACGATTTTATAAATTGGGGCAACGATTCTTACAATGCAGGCGATTATTATGGAGCATCTTATTATTATAAAAATGCCTTTGAACTTGACACCACTAACCTCAATATTTTATGGAAAAAAGCAGAATCTGACAGATTATTTAATAACTATATAGATGCAGAAAATGAATATAAACGTATTATAAATTTAGACAAATACAATAAATTTCCCCTTGCACTGTTTAAACTTGCTATTGTTAATAAAAACAATGGAAAATATGAAGAAGCCTATAATAATTATAGCAAATATCTTGAATTAAACTCAGACAAAGATGATTTTTACACACAACAAGCAAGATACGAAACGGCAAATTATCCTAAAATAATTAAAATTGCATCGGACAGTGTAAATGTTATTATTGAAAATTTAGGCTCTGCTATTAACACAACATATTCTGAATTTGGAGCTTTGCAATTAAGCGACAGCAACCTTTTCTTCTCATCACTGCGTAACATTGATTCAGTGCCTCAAGAATCTTTTTTTCAACCAATATATTTAACAAAAATATATTTATCGAATTCAACGCCAATGGGTTGGAAAAATTCAGCACAATGGAAATCTAAAATAAACAGCAAAGATAAACACGATGGAAATATCACTTTTACATCTGACCATAGTTGTTTATTCTTCAGCAGATGCCAAACCAATACATATATACCATCAAATTGCGAAATTTTTAAAAGCAAATTCAATAAAGGTAGTTTTCAAAAACCTGAAAAACTTAATAACAAAATTAATCTTCAAGGCTATTCAGCTACACAACCTTCATTTTCGGGCAAAAACTGTAAAACCGATGGCGTTTTATATTTTTCATCCGACAGACCCGGAGGCTATGGTAAATCTGATATATGGTATTCTATTTATAAAGATGGGAAATTTCATGAACCTGTTAATTTAGGCAGTATCATAAATACTCCAGGCGACGAAATAACCCCTTTTTATCATACCCAAACAGGAATATTATATTTTAGTTCAGATTGGCACGCAGGCATTGGCGGATTCGACATATTTAAATCAAAAGGAGCATTGGGCGAATGGGCTAAACCTATTAATATGGGTATACCAATCAATAGTAACGCCAACGATTTATACTTTTCAGTTAATGAAATTGACAAAGATGGCTATTTAACTTCAAACCGAAAAGGTTCAATGTTTATTAAAGGGGAAACCTGTTGCAACGATATTTTTTCGTATACATTTTTAGAGAAGCAAGAAGTAACAGAACCCGAAATAGTTGAAATTATAAAAGATACTATAGAAGAAATAAGACAAACAATTAAATTGCTACTGCCTATTACACTTTATTTTCATAATGATGAACCTGACCCTAAATCATGGGAAACTGAATCTTCAAAAAATTATAGACAAACGCTTATAGAATATATGCAAATGACTGATATTTACAAAAAAGAATATTCAAAGGGATTAAACGGAGAACAAAAAACAAGAGCTGAAAATGATATTGATGACTTTTTTATAAATTATGTTAACAAAGGTTTTACTGATTTACAAAAATTTACTAGTCTCTTATTATTCGATTTACAAAATGGTAATGATATTCATATAAAAATAAAAGGATTTTGCAGCCCTTTAAATACATCTGAATATAATCTGAACTTAGCTAAAAGAAGAATTTCGAGTTTTAAAAATTATTTAAAAGAATATGCAGGCGGAGTTTTTATAAAATATTTGAATGGCACTTCGGCTGATGGTGGTAAACTCAGTATTTATGAAGATCCTATTGGTAAAGCTCAAGCCAGTCCTTTTGTTAGCGATAATCCTAACGATAAAAGAAATTCAATATATAGTCGAGCTGCAGCTTTTGAACGTAAAGTTCAACTTATAATGTATTCAGAAGGTAAGGGAAGTATTTCAGATGAATTGCCTGAACTATTTTTAGAAACTAATGTTGTTGATTTTGGGAAAATAAAACCATCATCACAAAAAAGTACAAATTTAAAATTTAAAAATATAGGCAATTCCGAACTTGTTATAAACAATATCGAAACATCAAGTTCTGCATTATCAGTTTCTTTCCCATCCGTATCGGTTTTACCTGAACAAGAAGGAGAATTAAAAATTTCGTATAATTCAGCCAGCAAAACAGGTATTTATAGTGAAACAATGACAATTATTTCAAATTCAGCTCAAGGAAAAATTCTTATAGAAATTAAAATTGAAGTTGAATAATATAAGTTTGTAAAGTTTATAAAGTTTATAAAGTTTATAAAGTGGATTTACGATTTCAGATTTATGATTTTTATAGACTAATAAAATTTTTTTTACTTTTAACTTCTAACATATAACTTTAAAAATAAATATTTATATAGAATTATAATAACTAAAATAAAAAAAACTCTTTTCCGTTTTTACGTGGGATGTACTGGATTCGAACCAGTGGCCCCCGCCCTGTCAAGGCGATGCTCTAAACCAACTGAGCTAACATCCCTTTTATTAATTAATATGATGCAAAAATATAAAAAAACAATTAATAATAATATCTTTGTAATGACTTTTAGTACAAATATTTTATTAAAATTTATGAATTTGAATAAGCGTTCAATACTCTTAGTTATTCTGTCGTTTGTAATTAAATTGTGCATTGGTCAAGGTATTGCTATAGGACAATGGCGCGACCACATGCCTTATAAAAAGTGTATATCGGTTGCAGAAGTTCAAAATAAAATTTATTGTGCTACTCCTTATTCCTTGTTTTTTTTCGACAAAGATGATGAAAGTATCAATAAATTATCAAAAATAAACGGACTTTCAGATATTGGAATCAGCAAAATAAGATACAGCAAAGCTACAAATACACTTGTAATTGCTTATTCAAACACAAATATTGACCTTATCAGAAATGATGAAATAATTAATATATCAGACATTAAAAGAAAAACTATTCCAGGATCAAAAACTATTAATGATATTACATTTGTCGATGATTACGCTTATTTATCGTGCGGTTTCGGCATTGTAGTTATTGATTTGGTTCGAAACGAAATTAAAGATACATGGCATATAGGACCTAATGGAGACGACATTAAAATTAACGGCTTTGCCTGCGATGGAACATATTATTATGCAGCAACTGACAACGGAATTCTCAGAGCCGAAAAAAACAATAATTTTTTAGCTAATTATACATCATGGTCATTAGTACCTAACATACCACATGCTAACGGCAAATACAACTGCATTAATTATTTTAACGGCAAAATAATTACAAACCTTTCTATTAATGAATATAATAAAGATACTTTATATTATTTTGATGGCAACAATTGGTCATATTTCGATTCTACATATTCGGATACCAAAAAAGCTATAACAGTAGATTACAACCAAATTGTAATTACTAACAATTATTATGTACATGTTTTTAATACTTCGGGACAATTAATTAAAAATGTATGGGGCTATTATTTTGCAGACCCCGAACCAGTAGAAGCAATTGCTGACAAAGATGGATATATATGGGTAGCCGATGAATATGAAGGTCTTATTAAATGGTATAACGATCATTCTGAACCTGTTATTCCAAACGGTCCCGGCAGCATTAACTCAACCGATATGGATGTTGTAAACAATTGCTTATGGGTAGCAGCAGGAGGGAAAGATAATACATGGGCTAACTTATATATGCGCGATGGTATGTTTGCTTTTGTTGAAGAAGATTGGAGAATGTATTATTATCGTAATGTTGTGATGCTTGATACTATTTTTGATATAGTTAGTATTGCTGTTAATCCTTCAAATACTGAAAACGTTTTTGCAGGCACCTGGGGCAAAGGTCTTATTGAATACAAAGGCGGAGAGTTTTATATTTATAATGAGACTAACAGTACATTACGAAAAAACCAGTTCGGTTTGTTAGGTATTGGTGGTTTATGCTTCGATAAAGATAATAACCTTTGGGTAACAAATACTGAAACCGACAAAGGTTTATCAGTTAGAACTCCCGATGGAACATGGCAATCGTTTAAACTTAGCCCCGCATCTAATCAAAATATACTTGGCGATTTAATTATTGATTCGTACAATCAAAAATGGGTTATAATGCCAAGAGGAGTCGGTATATTGGTTTTTAATGACAATGGAACTCTTTTGAATACTGCCGATGATGAAGTTGAAAAAATAACAACAGCTTACGGACAAGGTTATTTGCCAAGCAACGAAGTGTCGTGCATTGCCGAAGACCTTGACGGTGAAATTTGGGTTGGAACTGATAAGGGTATAGCTGTATTTTATTCACCTGGCAATGTTTTTTCAAATCAAAATTTCGATGCACAACAAATCTTAGTTGATCAAGATGGATACACTATGCCATTACTTGAAGCCGAATACATTACTGCTATTGCAGTTGATGGTGCTAATCGTAAATGGATAGGAACTAAAAAAGCAGGTGTTTTTCTTGTTTCGCCCGATGGAACCGAACAAATTGCTAATTATACTACCGAAAACAGTCCTCTGTTAGATAACAGCATTTCAGCTATTGCAATAAATCAAAATACTGGAGAAGTCTTTATTGGCACTTCGCAAGGAATAGTGTCTTATAAAACAGGTGCTACTGCGGGCGGTAAAACTTTTTCAAATGTTTACGCATATCCCAATCCCGTAAGAGAAAATTATAATGGTGTTATTGCTATTAAAGGTTTAACAAGAAATGCTGATGTTAAAATTACTGATATTTCGGGCAATTTAATTTACGAAACTATTGCTGAAGGAGGGCAAGCTTTATGGAATGGCAGAAATTTTAGCGGTGATAAGGCAAAAACCGGCGTTTATTTAGTGTTTTGTAGTAATAATGATGGTTCCGAAACTGTTGTAACCAAAATATTAATATTTAATTAGAGTTTTTTAATAATGCCAAACATTATGAATCAAACTCTTGACTTTATGGATAGATACAAATTAATAGCAGAATTTTTCTGATAAATCTTAAAAAACATTCAAATTATTAGCATTTATGCTTGTTTCTACTCGTGGTATTGTTTTCAACAAAATTAAATATTCAGATAATAAATTTATCGCTAAAATTTATACTGAACATTTTGGACTTCAATCGTATATTGTTTACGACAACACTAAAAGAAGAAATTCAAGAATGTTAGGATATTTTTCAATTTTAGATATAGTTACTTTTAATAAATATAATCGCGATTTACAACAAATTAAAGAGGTTTCATTAAATTATATTCATAAAAATATACCTTTCGACATCAGAAAAAGTACTATTGCAATGTTTTTGATTGATATTGTTAATGCTTGTATTAAAGAGCATGAACCCAATCAACAACTTTTTGATTTTTTATATAATTCTGTTGTTGAATTAGATAATGCTGACAGCGGATTAGCTTATTTTCATCTTCAATTTATGATAAAATTTTCTGAATATTTAGGTTGTAAACCCGAAAATAATTACTCTGAACAAAGAAATTACTTCGACATAGCCGAAGGTTGTTTTACCAATTTGCAACCTAAACATCAATATTTTTTAAATACTGAGCAAGCATTTATTTTTCATAATTTAATTAATTCAGATAATGAATTTGACATTAAAACAAACTTAAATACTGAATTACGCGACAAAATTATGATATCACTTATAGATTATTATAAAATACATTTGCCAGGTATGGGTAAAATTAATTCAATAAATATTCTTAAAGAATTATTAGCATAAAACAATAAATTGACAAGTTATATTAATTACTTTTGAAAATTATTATTTATTTAATGGAAGAACTAAACAAAAAACTAACAAATTTATCGGAAATTGGCGAATTTGGTCTTATTGACAAATTAACAAAAGATATTGTTAATATTAACAAAAGCACATTAAAAGGCATTGGCGATGATGCTGCTGTAATTGATGTATCTGATAAAAAAATTCTGGTTTCAACTGACCTTTTGGTCGAAGGTGTTCATTTTGACTTAGTTTATACACCTTTAAAACATTTAGGGTATAAAGCTGCTGTTGTTAATTTTTCGGATATAGCCGCAATGAACGCTATTCCAAAACAAATTACAATTGGATTAGCTCTGCCTCCAAAATTTACAATTGAAGCCTGTACCGAATTTTTTGAAGGTATTAAACTTGCTTGTAAAAATTATGATGTTGATATTATTGGTGGCGACACAGTATCGAGTAATTCTGGTTTTTTTATTTCAGTTACTGTTATTGGCGAAGCAAAAGAAAGTGATATTGTTTACAGAAACACTGCTGGCGAAGGTGATTTAATTTGTGTTACAGGAGATTTGGGTGCTGCTTATATGGGATTATTATTATTAGTAAGAGAGAAAAAAACTTTTTTGGCTAATCCTTCTGCTCAACCCGATTTACAAGGTAACGATTATGTAATTTCGCGACAACTAAAACCCGAACCTCGTCTTGATGCTATTAAATTATTTAAAGATTATCATATAATGCCTACCTCAATGATAGATGTTTCGGATGGATTAGCGTCTGATATTCTCCATATTTGTAAGAATTCTGATAAAGGATGTAGGCTATACGAAGAAAAAATACCTGTTGATCCTGCTACTGCATTAGTTGCTGAAGAATTTGAAATTGCATCTTCTGTAGCTGCACTGCATGGTGGCGAAGATTATGAATTATTATTTACTGTTAAACAAGCTGATTTTCAAAAAGTAAAAGATCTTCCTGGCATTAGCATAATAGGACATATAACTGAAGCATCGGCTGGTGTTTGCTTAATAACTAATGCTGGTTCTGTTACTAATATAAGTGCACAAGGGTGGAATGCATTTGCAGAAGAAAGTTAAATGTTAAATTTTGAATATTAAATTTTGTTTTTTGTAGATGAAGAAAGTGATTTTTATTATTAATTCAATAATTTGTATTTTAATAATACATAATCCATTAATTATTTCAGCTCAAAATATTTCTAAAGAGGAGGAAATTGAATGTCGTTTTAAAAAATATGTTCAAATACTTTCTGCTGACTCAATGGAGGGCAGAGGTGTTGGTAGTTATGGTTGTCAAAAAGCTGCTGAATGGTTAAAATCAACTTTCCAATCGTTAAATCTGCAAAATTGCGATACTTGTGTTTTTTCGCAAAAGGTAAAAACACTTACTAATGAAGACGATACTGCTTTTTCAGAAAATATTTTTGGATATGTTTTTGGAAATACCAATAAATGGATAATTATTGTCGCTCATTACGACCATATTGGCTACGGAGGCAAATACTCCAGAAATCCGCTAAAAAAACAAATTCATAAAGGGGCTGACGATAATGCAAGTGGAGTTGCTATTTTACTTGAAATAGCAAATAAACTTTCTCAAATTAAAACAAAAAATTATAATTATATGTTTGTTGCTTTAACAGGACATGAAACAGGGCTGTGGGGCTCAAAACATTTAGCTCAAAATACTGTTATTAATTATAATAATATTAATCTTGTTATTAATCTTGATATGCTTGGTCGTCTTGATGAGGATAATAAGAATATTATCATTTACAGCTCGGGAATTTCAATATTTTCAGAAATTGAGAAAAAGTATGAAAACAATTTTAATTTTTTAAGAAAAAAATATATTGAAGGCGACCATAGTAGTTTTGAAAAATATAATATTCCCATTGTTTATATAAGTACGGGTGTACATAACGATTACCATACTGTTAACGACACTCCCGAACTAATAAATTATAATGGCATGGTTAAAGTAGCAGCCTTTTTAATAGAAGTTTTGCTTGAAAATGAAAAAGATATATGATTTAATTATATACAAGATTTTATATTTGCGACCTTTGTAAATACGTTGTAGACTTTAATATAGTTTTTCTAAAAATCTTGAGTTCTGAAATTAATTTTTAACTAAATTATCAGCATATATTAATGTTTTCTATTAATTTTGCTTTTTGCTTTATTTGTTATGAAAACAGATAGGTCATTTTGCTAAAATGTTACTATTATTGATGTGTAACATATTTATTTAAATACTGAAATTATACAAAATGAAAATTTCTTACAAACGTCTGAAACATTACATTAATGATTTACCTTCACCTGAAGAATTATCTGTATTGCTCACTGATTGTGGGCTTGAGGTTGAAAATATTGAATATTACAGTTCAATAACCGGCGGGCTTAAAGGTTTTATTATTGGCGAAGTATTGTCAAAAGAAAAACACCCTGATGCTGACCGCTTGAGTGTTTGCAAAGTTACAACAGGCAACAATGCTGAATTCAATGTTGTTTGTGGTGCTAATAATGTTGAAAAAGGTCAAAAAATCTTGTTTGCGCCCATAGGTACAAAGGTTTATAAAGATGATGAAAGTTTTACTATTAAAAAATCTAAAATCAGAGGTGTTGTATCGGAAGGCATGATATGTGCCGAAGATGAAGCAGGACTTGGAAGCTCGCACGAAGGTATTTTGGTTTTGCCCGAAACAGCTCAGGCTGGAACCCCTGCCTCAGAGTATTTTAATGTTTTTGAAGATGTTGTGTTTGAAATTGGACTTACTCCAAATCGTGTTGACGCAGCATCTCATATTGGTGTAGCAAGAGACATTGCAGCAGTTTTATCATTAAATGCTTTTCTTAAAAACAAAAAGGAAAATTATACTCCTGTTCACGTTAATATTCCTGATGTTGACAGTTTTTCGGCACATAATAATGATTTAAATATTGATATTGAAATTAAAAATGAAAATTGTATAAGGTATTCAGGTTTAACAATATCTGATGTTAAAGTTGCTGAATCGCCCGAATGGTTACAAAACGAGTTAAAAGCTATTGGAATCCGTCCTATCAATAATATTGTTGATATTACAAATTTTGTTCTTTTTGAAACAGGTCAGCCTTTGCATGCATTTGATGCTAATAAGATAAAAGGGCAAAAAGTTATTATAAAAACATTAACCGATAAGACTAATTTTGTTACACTCGACGAAGTTACCCGTGTTTTGTCGTCAGATGATTTGATGATATGCAATGTTGAAGAACCTATGTGTATTGCCGGCGTATTTGGTGGCTTAAACTCAGGAATTTCAGATTCTACGGTTTCTGTGTTTTTGGAATCAGCTTGTTTTGCTCCTTCCTCAATTCGTAAAACGTCAAAACGTCATTCTCTTAAAACAGATGCTTCTTTCAGATATGAAAGAGGCTCAGACCCCGAAATTACTATATATGCACTTAAACGTGCTGCTAATTTGATTAGTGATATAGCCGGTGGACATATATCTTCCGAAATTAATGATTTATATCCCAATCCTGTTAAACCAGTTGAGGTCTATCTGTCTTTTAATAATTTGAAAAAACTTGCCGGTATTGATATTGACAAGAATATTGTCAAGTTAATTCTCGAAGCATTGAATATTGTTGTTAAACAAGCTGACGAGCAAGGCTTATTACTTTCAATACCTCAGTTTAAAAATGATGTAACCCGAGAAGCTGATGTTATTGAAGAAGTACTTAGAATTTATGGTTATAATAAAATTCCTTTAACTGGAAGGATTAACGCTTCGCTTAGTCATAACATAGAAGGTGCGTCTGAAAAAAGAAAAAAAATAATAGCCTCTTTTCTTATTGCTAACGGCTTTAACGAAATTATGTGTAATTCGCTGAGTTCTCAATCATATTATGAAAATAATAATGTTTTTAATATTAATGATTGTGTTAAAATTATGAATCCCTTGAGCAAGGATTTGAGCGTTATGCGGCAAACACTTTTATATGGAGGTCTTGAAACAATCGAATATAACCAAAACCGCAAAATGCCCGATTTGAAATTATTTGAATTTGGTAATGTATATAAATTGTCTGAATATTACGATAATAATAAATCAGTTACCGATAATTATATTCAGCACGAAATGCTTGCGTTATTTTTAACAGGTAAAAAACAAGCTGAAAACTGGTATATACCAAGCACTAAAATTGATTTCTTTTATTTGAAAGCCTTTTTAAATAATATTTTTAAAAGAATTGGAATAAATATTAATAGTTTTGAAACAGATAATGCTGTTTCTGAAATTTTCGCTGAAGGTGTATCCTTATGTAAATCAGGCGATAAGATTGTTGAATATGGCGAAGTGAACGCTAATATTATTAAAAATGCTGGTATTAAAGATACTGTGTTCTATGCCGCTATCAATTGGAACAAAATTGTTGAATTTTCAGCTTTCGATAATTATATTATTAAAGATTTGCCTAAATTTCCTGAAGTAAAACGCGACCTTGCTCTTGTAATTGATAAGAATGTAAAATATTCGGATATTGAAAAAAATGTTTATAAAACTGCCAAACCCTTACTAAAAAATATTAGCCTATTTGATGTTTATGAAGGTGATAAAATTGAATCTGATAAAAAATCTTATGCTATAAGGCTAATTCTTGAAGATAAAGAGAAAACATTAACAGACGAAATAATTAATGCTACTATCGAAAAAATAATCTTTTCTTTAAGCAAAGACTTAGGTGCAAAATTAAGATAATTCATTAGGGAATTTTTTAAATATTTATTCAAAATAAGATTTACCTTCTGAAAATACAACTTAATAAATATGAATTTTTTTAACATATATATTATTATCTTCAATAAGTTTCATGATATAAACTCCTTTTTTTGCCGAAGAAATATCAATGTTAATCATATTATTATCTTTAATGGTTGAAGAGTAAATTTTTTCGCCTACTAAATTATAGATATTAAAATTAGTTTCTTGAAACTGCTTATTGTTAGCAAACAAAATATTAAATTTGCCATTGTTGGGATTGGGAAATATTTCAAAAATATTGTTGTTGTCAAGATTGTTAAAGCCTGTAGTTCCTGTTCTAATTTCAACAAGACTTGTATATTTAGGATTGCTTCCGCTCACAGCATCTTCAAAATCGAACAGCTTAGTATATGTAGAATTTTGAGGGTTATATTTAAAAATAACACCATGGTCGTTTGCACCGCCATAAGTAGTTAAACCATAAAGGCATCCATCAGAAGCTTCGGTTAAACTGCCCATTGGCTGCCTGCCTTCACTATTGTTAAAATAATGTTTTACATTATACGCATCGTTATTTGGATTATACTGAAAAATAACACCAAAGTTTGAAGTACCACCAGCAGAGGTAAGCCCGTAAATCATGCCATCGCTTGCTTGAATAAGGGAGCCACTGGCTGAACCACCTTTAGCGTTATCAAAATCCAGAATTTTTGTAAAATTTGAATTAGAAGGATTAAATTTAAATAATGTACCCATTGAATTTTGTCCGCCATTACAAGTTATTCCATATAACAAACCGTTAGTAGCTTCTAATAATGAGCCTGAGGGATTAGCACCGGTAGTAGCAGAATTAAAGCTAAAAACCTTAGTAAAAGGATTTGTAGTATTTTGGGGGTCATATTTAAAAATAATACCAACGCCGTTGTCTCCGCCAAAAGCAGTCATACCATACATTTTGCCGTCGGGAGCCAGAGATAAATCGCCATAAGGGACAGAACCGTCCATATAACTATTAAAATTGTGAACATTAGTAAAAGTAGAATTTGTAAAATTGAAACTAAAAATTATACCATCACCGTAACCGCCGTCAGACGTTGTACCGTAAACAAGTCCATTTGAATATTCTAAAAGAGAACCAGTAGGTACACCACCGTTGGCATTCCCATCAAAATGATATAAATCGGTGTAATTTGAATTAGAGGGATTAAATTTGAATAAAACTCCAGAATTATTAGCTCCATAATAAGATGTAGAACCATATAAATTATTATCAGTTGCTAAATATAAAGAGCCCGAAGGCAAAGCACCACTTTGCGTTCCACCGGTAAAATCATATAATTTGGTAAATGTTGAAGTATTAATATTGTACGAAAAAATTACGCCGTAATTATTGGTACCGCCCGTATATGTCATTCCGTACAATATATACTGTACCTGAGAAAAAACATTTGAAAACAACATTGACAAGAAAACTGATAGAAAAAAATTTTTCATATTATAATATTTATTAATTTCATTGCAAGAATTTAAAATTTGTTTGTTTTATATTAACATACATTTTATAACGATAAAATTAATTTAAAAAACGATAAATACCGCCAATAGTAAACATATTAGCTTGTTCAAAAAATCTTGCATTAGCAGGCTGATATTCAACAGATTTATTAAAAACGGGATGATTAAAAGTTTTGGTTAAAGCTCTGCTTCTGTCGTGTGCAAAGCCGAAACTAACGCCATAATTATCAGTAAAATAAAATTCAGCACCAATATACATATAAATATGATGTAATAAATCGTTAATACGAGGTGAATAATTTCGAATAGCCTTACCTGAGTAAACAAGCGCATCATTATTTTTATAAACGAAAGAATGTGAAGAAGCTAAAAAAGAAAAGTCGGCTCCTACTCGGGCTGCAATAGCAAGCTTGTCTAAAACAGCACTATAGCGATAGCGGTATTTCAAAATAGGATAGCGAAATTCATAATAAATTGGAATATCAAAAGAAGTATATGAAATTTGGTGTGAATAAACAGGTTCTATTTCATCGTAGAAAGGTCCAGTAACAGTAGCACCACGTTTAGCCAGTCTGAGCCCTGTACCAAAGTATAGCCTATTTTCAAATACTTCTACAACCGAAGCATTAACAAACAAAACAAGACCTGATGATTTTTGAGTTTCAAGTTTTTGGAAATTTGTAGCGTCTTCCCATTTATTATTCATAGAACCTACTTCAAAAGCCATACGCGACAATTGAGAGTATGCAGGATTACAAAAATAAAAAACGAATATTATAATGTTAACAATTAAAATTTTTAAATTTTTTGGCATAAAATATTGAATATTAAGCTCAAAATTAAAATAAAATAAATTTTTTGTAAAAGTATAAAAAAACTCCAATACAATATCAGTTAATATAAAACTAAAATTTTTTTAAAATATTTCAAATTAATGAATAATATTAAACACAAAATTAAAAACATTTTACATAAATTTACTTTATATTTGTCATAAATAAAGATGATCTTCAAAATATTTATGATGAATGCTTATAATGATTAATATTTAATAGTGGTACCAAGGTTTTTAAACATTGTTTTTAAACATTTAAAAATAAATATGGTTTAACTGAATAATATCTAAAAATGTACAGATTTTATATTATTTTATTATTAATTAGACTAATATTTTTTCAAATTGCTTTTGCTAATTTAACAGATATTGCTGATTCTACAATATTAAATAAAAAAGGTAAAACTCAGGTAGATCCTTGCATCTTAAATAATATGGCACAGCAAAATCTTTTTATTAATAGTGAAAAGGCTTTTTTATATGCAAAAACAGCTTTAAAAGCCTCATTAATAATTAGCAACCAAAAAGAAGAGGCAAGAGCATGGTATAATATCGGGAATGTTTATAACATTACCGGTGAAAATAGTAAAGCTCTTAAAGCATATTTTAAGGCTCTCGAAATCAGGCAAAATATTAATGATAAGGAAGGATTATCGAAAGTGCTTAATAACATTGGAGTTTTAAAAGTTAATATGGGCGAATATCAAAAAGCGATTGATTATTATAATAAATCGTTAAATATTAAATATCAACTAAGCGACACTAACGGGATTGCAGGAACTTTAGCAAATATTGGTAATATTTATTTTTTATGGAGTAAATACAGAGAGGCGCAAGAGTATAATCTTAAAGCTCTGTATTTATATGAACAAACAAACAATAAACAAGGTATTGCTACTTGTATGAATCATTTAGGTGCAATTTATGAAAACTGGTGCGATTACAAAAGTGCCTTAAATAGTTACAATATTGCCTTAGATCTTGAAAAACACAATAAAAATTATGATGGTATTTCTAATACACTTAATAATCTTGGCAATTTATTAAATAAAATGGGACGTTACGATGAGGCTTTAAATAAATATGAGCAAGCTCTCGAAATAAGAAGAAAAGAAGAAAATTGGAAAGGTATTGCAAGTACACTGAATAATATTGGTACTATTTATACTAATAAGGGTAATTATGAAAAAGCCCGTCAGTATTATTCAGAAGCATTAAACATAAGCAGGCAGATTAATTCTGAATATGAAACGACTGTTAATCTTTATGCTATTGGGAACAATTATCTTATTACAAAAAATTACTTATCTGCAAAAACATATTTTGAAGAGAGTTTGGAACTAGCTGCAAAAAATAATCTTCGCGAATTAATATCTGATAATTACAAAGCTTTAGCTGAGGTTTATTCAAAAATAAATTTATATAACAAAGCTTTTAAAAGTCTTGAAAAATATATGATGCTTAAAGATAGCATATTCAGCAAGGAAACTCATAAGCAGATGACAGAAATTAAAACGCGTTATGAAACCGAAAAAAAACAAAAAGAAATTGAACTTCTTAAAAGAAATATTTTAATACAGAAATTAGAATCCGATAAAATAGAGCAAAAACTAAAACTAAGGTTAACATTATGGCTATCGCTAACAGGTTTTATTTTATTGCTAATTTTATCAGGTTTAATTATGCTGAGGTTAAACCACAGACGTAAATTAATAATAGCTGAGCAAAAAGCCCTGAGAGCTCAAATGAACCCTCATTTTATTTTTAATGCCATGAATTCTATACAAGGCTTTATTATGGAAAATAATAATGAAGCGGCTCGCAAATATCTTAACCGTTTTTCGCAGTTAATGAGGAATATATTAGAAAATTCCAAGAAGCCTGTAATCTCGCTTAAAGAAGAACTAAATACTTTAAATCTTTATCTTGAATTAGAAAAACTAAGATTTGGAAACATCTTTGAATTTGATATTAATGTAGATAAAAATATTGATTATGAAGATATAAACATTCCGCCTATGCTTATACAACCTTTGTTGGAAAATGCAATTCAGCATGGTTTGCTGCCTGCTGGCAAGGGCGGTCTATTGCAATTAAGTTTTGATTTGGTTAATGATAAATATCTGAAAGTTACAGTTAAAGATAACGGAATTGGGAGAAGAAAATCTTTTGAAATAAGCAAAAAAAGGCTAAATCATGTTTCAACCGGAATGAAAAATATTCAGGAAAGAATATCTTTACTCAGCAAAATCAATAAAGGTAATATTCAGATGAGAGTAATTGATTTGGTCGATAAATACGACAATGGGACTGGCACCGAAGTGGAACTTATGCTACCGGC
>CAZDEU010000037.1:0-18880 GCA_964504265.1 uncultured Bacteroidales bacterium | reverse complement strand
TAATGACTACTAATGACCTAATAACTTAATGACTACTAATGACCTAATAACCTAATAAGCATTTCAAATAATTTTTTAAAAAAATTTACAATAGTCTACAAAATCGGTAGAATATGTGTATATTTGCAAAATGTTTTTCAAAAAATGAAAAAAATAAAGTATTTATAATTTTTTAATACTTTTATAATTAATTAACAAATTTATAAATCAAAAAAAAAACACTATGAGAAAAAAAGGAATAATTGCCTTATGTATAATAATTACATCGGCATTAAATTTGAATAGCCAAACTTTTTTTGGTGAAATAAGACAAAGAGGAGAATATAGAGATGGTTATAAAGTTCCTGCCTATCCTTCATCTGAATTTGCAGCATTTGTATCGCAAAGGACAAGATTAGGAGTAAACTTTAATCAAAAAAACATTGAAATGAAAATTACCTTTCAGGATGTAAGAACATGGGGCGACCAGAAGTTAAAAACCAATAAAGCAACTACAGGAATATATGAAGCATGGGCTTTATTGCCTATAAACGATAGCTTTGCAATAAAACTTGGACGGCAAGAACTTATATATGATAATGAAAGGCTTTTATCGAACAATAATTGGAACCAAGCAGGGCAGGTTCACGATGCTGCAGTATTAAAATTTAAGTACAATGGCATAAATACTGATTTTGGACTTGCATATAATTCACAAGAAGAAGCTCTTTTTGGAAACTCTTATTATTTATCATATCCGGGCAACAGCTTAGAAGGGAATTATAAAGCTATGAGTTTCCTTTATGTTGAAAAAACTTTATCAGAAAAAGTAAAATTATCAATTACATCAATAGCTGATGCGTTTCAAAAATTAAATTCTCACAATGTTAATTACATAAGAGGTACATTTGGAGCTACAGCAATATATAAACCTATAAAAAACTTAAATTTTGAACTCAGAGGTTATTACCAAACAGGTAAAACAAATCAAGGTTATGATATAAATGCGTGGTATGTTAATCCACAAGCCAATATTAAAGTTACCGATAAGCTAAATATCAATCCAGGAACAGAAATTATAAGTGGCAATGGGCGAAACGATTTATCAAGAGGAAATTACAAAGCATTCAGCAAATTATATGGTACAGGTCATAGCTTTAACGGTTATATGGATTATTTTACAAACATGCCTAATCATACAGGTAACGCAGGTTTAATAGATATATACTTAAAAAACACATATTTATTATCAAAAAAGACAAACATAAAACTAAATTATCATTATTTTAAACTACAAAACGAGTATGTACATTATTCAATGCCTAAGACGACGATTTACCGAAACACTTATCTTGGTTCAGAAATAGATTTAAATTTCAATATAGCATTTACAAAAGAAATTAATTTATTAATGGGTTATTCTATATTTTTACCTGAAGAGCCACTAAACTATATTTTAGGTGGCGATGCCAACGAATTATCACATTGGGGAGTAGTTATGCTCACAATTAAGCCAAAGTTTAATGCAACAAAGTAAATAATTCGATTAGTTTTCCTATTTTTGCGACTTCAAAAAGTCGTAATGATAAATAAGGCAAAAGAGTTATTAAAGCAAAAAGACAAGAAACAAATTTTCTCAAATTTTGTTTCACTATCAGCTCTTAATGCTTTTTCATTTCTTTTTCCACTCATAACAGTTCCTTATTTAACGAGAGTATTAGAGCCTGAAAAGTTTGGGATAGTATCTTTTGCCTTAGTTGTTATGCAATATTTTATTATTCTTACAAGTTTTGGATTTGCTTTTTCAGCTACACAGCAAATATCAATAAACAGAGATAATATAAAAAAAGTATCTGAAATATTTTCAGCAGTTATAAGCGTAAAACTTTTATTAACCTTATTAAGTGCTGCAATATTAGCAATATTATTTATAACTACCGAACAATTCAGAACTGACAAGATGGTTTTTATTTGTTCATTTGGAATAGTATTAGGAGATGCCTTACTTCCACTCTGGCTTTTTCAGGGAATGGAAAAAATGAAATTCATGACATTAGTAAATTTTATCTCAAAATTACTTTTCACGTTGCTGATTTTTGTTTTTGTTAAAACACAACAAGATTATTTGTTAGTACCTTTATTCACAGCCGCTGGTTACTTTGCTGCAGGATTAATAAGTTTTGTAATAGCATTCAGCATTTTCAAATTAAAAATTATATTGCCAAATATTAAAACCATAAAAGAACAAATAAGTGCTTCGTGGGCAATTTTTATTTCAACACTTAGCATAAACTTATACAGAAATGCCAATACTTTATTACTTGGATTGCTAACAGGCAATTATGCAATTGTAGGTATATATTCATCGGCCGAAAAAATAATTAAAGGATTGCAATCATTAGTTTCGCCAGTATCAGATGCCTTGTTCCCTTACCTAAGCAGACGACTTGCAGGCGGTAATGACTCAGAAAACACCAAATTTATTTTCAAACTCGGAAAGTATTATTTTGTAGCTTTATTACCTATCTCATTATTATTAATATTTTTTGCATATCCTATTGTTGAATTAGTACTTGGTACAAAATTTTTAGATGCAGTGGCTGATGCAAAAATAATGAGCTTTGTAATATTATTTGGAGGTATAAATTACTTTTTAGGAATTTTAGGAATGATGAATATGGGATATAAAAAGAAGTTTATGTTTTATGTAATTATTACAGGAATTATAAGTATAACAAGCTTATTTGTATTTATTCCTTTGTGGCAGGATAAAGGAGCATCGGCTGTTATGCTTATAAGCGAAGCAATATTATTTGTATTATTATTATCATTCTTTTACAGAATACACAAAAGAAAAACAACACAGCAAAATAATGCACAAAATTAAAGAACATAAAATTAACATAATAATCCTAAATTGGAATGGGAAGGATGATACTATTGCATGTTTAAAAAGCATAGAAAATATTGATTATACAAATTTTGAAATAATAATTGTTGATAATAATTCAACTGACGACAGCTTGCTAAATATAGAAAACTACATTAAAAACAAAACTACATTAAAAATAAGTATTATCAAGAATGATGATAATTATGGCTTTGCAAAAGCAAATAACATTGGCATTAAAAAAGCATTAGAAAACGAAGCTGAATATATATTACTCTTAAATAATGATACTGAAGTTACTAAAGAATTTTTAAACGAGCTTAATAATTTTACATATCAAAATCCTGAATACAAAGTACTTACACCACAAATTAGATATTATAAACCAAATAATATTATTTGGAACTGTGGAGGTAGATTAAACAAATGGGGAATTACAAAATATTACTACGAAGGCAAACACTTTAATCAACTACCTGATAAACATTATATCAATGTTTCTTTTATTACAGGTTGTGCTATGTATATTAATTCAGAAGTTTTAAGAAATTACGGTTTATTAACAGAAGATTTCTTTTTTGGAGAAGAAGATGTTGAATTTTCGTTAAGACTAAGAAAGCACAAAATAAAAACAGCTTGTATATTAAGCTCTGTAATATATCATAAAGTTAGCTCATCAGTTTCTAAAGCATCAACAGCAATTAGTGGTAAAGCATATATACATTACCTCAACCGCTTTATAAATATGAAAAACTATATGAATCCAGCAATATGGCATATATGGCGAATTGGCTATCTGAAATACATTATATTTTTGTTAATATTACGTCATAAAGTAAAATTTAAAGCAGTAAAAAAGTTTGCATTAACTTTATTAACGGAATCAAAACGCTTAAATAAAGTTGACAAAGAAACTTTTGAAAATAAATTTTCTTTAAACTTCGAAAATTAAAATAACAAAATGAGAAAAATTATTAGTTTAAAAAACATAAATATTTTTTTCCTATTAGCAATAACTGCATCAATACCTTTTTTAACAAAAATGCTTTCGTATCCAATAATATTTTGGGTTTTTACAAGCATAATTTTGTACATCAAATCGCATAAAAAATTAGATAAACCAACAATTAATAAAGGTATAATATTTTTATGGCTTTTTTATATTTCAGTTGTAGCAAGTGTAATTTATTCAGACGATAAAGCCGATGCGTTTTTCGATACTGAAGTGAAATTATCGTTACTAATAATACCATTAGGAATGATATTATTAAAAGAAATATATCAACCAAAACGAAGACTAATATTAAGTGTTTTTGCCTTTTCAAATGTAATAGCATCTGCTATATGTATAATTGCAGCATTGTATAATTCAACAACTATAGTTGATGGCAAAATAATTTTTAACACAATAGTGCCTATTATTTATGAAGATACAAATACAGCCCCTCCCTCCTACTTTGCATATACCGATTTTTCACTTTTTAAACACCCTGCATATTTTTCAGCATATCTTATTTTAAGTTTCTTTATAATAATTGATTTAATAAAAAACAAAATATATTTATTAAAAAGCAAAACAGCAAACAGATTTATTTATATAATATCAATATTATTAATACTTTCAGCATTATTTTTCCTTCAATCAAAAGCAGGTTACTTAACTTTTTTTGTAGTATTAGCCTTGTTTTTTTTATGGTGGATAATCAAAAAGAAAAAGTTTATACTTGGCTCAGCAATTATTACTTTAATAATAATTGCAGCTATGTATTGGTATAATAACAACAGTAGGTTTTATTACATCAGAAATGCCTTATTACAAAAAGAAGATTTCGTAGAAGCAGTAGCTAACAAAGAGCATAAATATATATTAGAACGTTATGGAATTGATAGAATTTCGTTGTGGATAATTGCCTCAGAAGTTGCAAGCGAAAACTTTTTATTAGGCTGTGGTGCAGGTGATGTTCATACAGAATTAAATGCAAAATTTTCAGAATATAATCTTGATTCATTTACCGAAAACAGATATAATGCACATAATCAATATATTGAAACCTTTTTGACGCAAGGCATAATAGGCTTTTTATTAATGCTGTTATGGCTTATATATCCTTTTTTTAAAAATAATAATTATAAAAACCACAATTATTTATTTTTGATTTTTATTACAGTACTCGCATTTAACTTTATATTCGAGTCGATGTTAAATTCTATATCGGGTGTAATATATACAGCATTTTTTTATGGACTATTTGCAAATACTAAAGCTAACAACGACATTAACATTTGCAAAAATAAAAAATAATTATGATTCAATTTTTATTATTTATAGCATTAATAACTGAAGTAATAATATTTGCCTACTACGATAAAAAGGTATATGGTAATTATTTATCACCTGTAACAATCTTTTCATTTCCATTAATTTTCATTTTGATAATTTTGGGATTATATGGCGAAATGTTGGAATTTAAACCATTGCATACCGATGTATTATTATTAAATATAATCGGCATAGCAATTTTATGGACAGGAAGTTTGTTTTGGAGTGTAATAATACCACAAAAACAATTACAAAAAGCAGCTTTAATATTCACTAAGCCTTCGCCACAGATTTTTTTCCCTTTTAAAAATTTTGTACTTATATTATCATGGATTGTCATAATAATAATGACATTTTCATTTTCACTAACGTTTAGCAAATTTGGAGCGGCAGAGGCAATTGGCACAGATGAATTTGTTTATGAGTATTCAGGTTATGGATTTACCGGACATATTTTAGTGTTAGGAATATTAGCAGTAATATATTTAATAGGTATGGTTAAAAAGAATGATACTTTTTCTATACTTACATTATTAATATTAATAGCATTATTGCTTTTGCAACAAGTTAAAACATGGCTTTATGTTCCAGTTGCAGGTGGTATAATTTTAAGATTATACAACGCAAGAAGAATCAGGCTAAAACCATCTTATATTATATTGTTTATTACTGCAGTAATCATTTTATTTTTTCTTTCATATTATTTTGCTTTTTTCCACTCAAAAGAAAATATTTTAGAAAGGACAATAATGATGTTTAAACACATGACAGGTTATCTTTTTTCAGGAATTTTAGGTTTTGGAGAACATATTAATGAAAAATTACCAATAGGAGGACATGCAAGCAACCTTATTATGCCCTTCAAAAACCTTTGGAACTATATTACAGGCAACAACATAAAAGGTGTTGTGAGCAATTATCATGTTTTTATCGACAAAAATGATTTAGTTGACGTTAATGTAAAAACTTTTTTTGGTACTATATTAATTAATGCTGGAGTTTTGTGGAGCTTTATTTACATTTTCTTTTTAAGTATTCTATTATACTTTAACTGGATAATGGCAGGACTAACAAGAAACTATTGGCTAACAATTCTTTACGCATTCATTGCATCTCCTTTAGTTATAGGATGGTTCGACTTTTGTTATAACCTACTTACTTTTGTAGAGCTGCCTGTTATTATTATTTTAATTACAATTATAAGCAGATATGTGATTAAAAGAAAAACAGTTAGAAGTTTGTAAAGTTTATAAAGTTTGTCAAGTTTGTCAAGTTTGTTAAGTTTGTTAAGTATAATTGTTGTGTTGCATTATAATAATAAATAAAAATTTTGAAAATATGTTATTGAAAACTATTTTAATAACGGCTTTTGGTATAATTGCATCATTAGGGTTGATTTCGGATAATTACAATAAAAAGCTGTTAGGTTATTTTACAAAACCTTTACTTATACCTTTGCTTGGAATATTTTATTATTTAACTGCAAATAAAATTGATTTGTTTATTATTTCAGCTTTGTTAATGTCGTTTATTTCAAGTATATTAATATTGATTAAAAAACCAAGAACAAACAACATGGCTATGATGTTTATGAGCCTTTTTTATTTATTATTTAGCCTTGCCGTTTTAAAAACTAATTATTTTTTGATATATGTGCCAATATGGTTTTACATATATTTAATATTGTTAATTATAGTATTTTCATTTTTTTACAAAAAAATATCATCTAAATTAAATAAAAACACAAAACTTACTGCTTTGTCCTTTTTATTATCTAATACAATACTCTTTTTTATAATATTATGCAGAGCATGGCGATTTAGAAGTTTATTGTTATCGTTACCTATTATTGGAATTGTTTTAATAACTTTATTTTCCTTATTATTTATTTTCAACAATTATAATAAAGAAATTAAAAATGGTAATTTATTTTTAACCGCAAGTAATATATATGGCCATTTGTTTTTGGTAATGGGAGTTATTGCTGATTGGTAAAACCTTATTACAATATTCTGAAATTAATCAAATATATAAAGATTAATAAAATATTTTGTAATAAAACGTAAGGCTTAATCTTCAATAATTATAAAAATAGTATATTTGAAAAAAATTTAAATTCATGCAAATTAAAAATTGGATTAAAACTTTACTTATTACCAGCGTCATTTTAATAACGAGTTGTAATAATCATATTAGCAAAAACAGTAGCTCGGCTACAATAAGCGATATTGACAAAATAAAGTGGCATCTTGAAACACCTACTGATAAAGATGGAATAGAGAAAGTTCATCACACATATTTTTCTTATGGATATGTTGAAGAATGGGAACAACCAGCATGGGTTGCTTATAAATTAACGTCTGCAATGGTTAAAGGAACAGTTTCAAGAACTGATAATTTCAGAGAAGATTACGCAGTTTCAACAGTTTCTTCTTTCCCTGGTGATTATTCTGACTCAGATTACGACAGAGGTCATTTATGCCCGGCAGGTGATATGACTTTTTCGGAACTTGCAATGAGCGAAACTTTTTATATGAGTAATATGAGTCCACAGTCGCCAACCTTTAACAGAGGTATTTGGAAAAAATTAGAAAGTTTGATTCGAAAATGGGCAATTAAAGAAAATGAATTATATATAGTAACAGGTCCTATAATACAGCCAGGTTATTCACAAATAGGTTATATGAATAAAGTAGCTGTTCCTCAATATTATTATAAAGTAATTTTACGTTACGAAAAGAAAAACAAAAAAGCTATCGGGCTTATACTACCTAACGAAGGAAGCCAACAACCTTTAAGCACTTTTGCTGTTAGTGTAGACAGCGTTGAAAGCATGACAGGTTTAGATTTTTTCCCAAATTTACCCGATGACGAAGAAAAAGAATTAGAAAGTAACCCTCAACGATGGAAATGGCAGTGGATATTTTAAATATATTGAAAATTTGCTAGGAACTAAGTTATTTTAGATGTAAAGCATTTTTTTATCGTTTAACATTCAACTGAGTAAATTTTATAAACTAAGATTTTTTTACTATCTTTGTATTATATAACAAAGTAAATTTTTATAAAAAATGACAAAAGTAGCCAATCCAATTTACGATGTAGTTTTTAAATATTTGCTTTCGGATAATAAAATTGCAAAGTTGTTAATCTCGAACCTCCTTGGTGTTGAAATTACAAAATTAGAATTAAGACCACAAGAGTTTTCGTCTAATATTGCTAATAAAACTTTAACAGTTTATAGAATTGATTTTAAAGCAGAAATTGTTTTAAAAAACAACGAAAAATTAGTTGTGCTTATTGAAATTCAAAAAGCTAAATTTACTACCGATTTAATTCGTTTCCGTAAATATCTCGGAGAACAGTACACATCAATACAAAACACTATTGAAAAAGACGGAGAAACTTTGCCTCTGCCAATAATTACAATTTATTTTCTCGGCTACGGACTCGACAACAACAAAGATATTCCTATTATAAGGGTTAAACGTCAGTACCTCGACAATTACAACAACGATAAGTTAGAAGGCAAAGAAACGTTTATAGAAACTCTTACACACGACAGCATTATAGTTCAGATACCTGCACTTAAAAAACAAAGAAGAAACGATTTAGAAAAAGCATTAAGTGTTTTTGAAGCCTGCAAAATTCAAGAAGTAAGCATTAACGAAAACGATTATCCCGAAAAATACAAACCTGTTATCAGGCAACTTATAAAAGCAATAACAAACGAACAAATACGCAAAACAATGGAAGTTGAAGACGAAATACTCGAAGGATTACAATTAAAAGAACGTTTTATAGCAATGCAAAATCAAGAACTAATTGAAAAGGAAAAAGTAATAGCTGAAAAAGATGAAAAATTAGCTGAAAAAGATGAAAAACTTGCTGAAAATAAATCAATAATTACAGAAAAAGATGAAATAATTAAAAAACTTCAAGAGCAACTTAAAAAACTTAAGAACAAATAAAATCCTAATTCTTTTTCAAATTACCTGTAGGCAAATTAAATTCCTGTTCAAGGAAAATAATCATTTGGTCGAGGCTAATATTTTGAATTACTTTACCATCTTTACAATATGCAAACTGTCCAGTTTGTTCCGAAACAACAAGAACTACAGCATCTGATTGTTCAGTAATACCGACTGCGGCTCTGTGTCGCAAACCATATTTTTCGGGGAAATCAGTTGTTTTAGTAATTGGCAATACACATTTAGCAGCATATATTTTATTTTTAAGAATAATAAGCGCACCATCGTGTAAAGGATTATTTTTATAAAAAATACTTTCAATTAATTGGTCCGACATTTTAGCTTCCAAAATAACGCCTGTTTGAGCAATATCTTCCAATGTATTTTTTTTAGTAATAACAATCAAAGCTCCAGTTTTAGTAGAAGACATTTTACTTACAGCTTTTACCACCGATTGTATATCGATATAATATGGATTTCGGAGCTGAAATTTCCAAAAAATATATTTACTTTTATTAAATATATTACTTGTACCAATAAGAAGAAGGAAGCGTCTAATTTCTTGTTGAAAAACTATAATCAATGCAATTACACCAACAGAAATAAATTGTCCTAAAATTTCGCTAAGCAATTGCATACCGAAACCAGAAACAATTTTATAAATAAAATAAATAAGAATAATTCCGAAAAAAATATTAATAGCAACACTACCTCGCATAAGGCGATAAACCTCATACAATAAGAATGCTACAAGCATTATATCTAAGAAATCAATAAAAGAAAAGCTAACAAAACAGAAAATCAATAATTGAATCATTATTTATAAACCATATTAAAAAAACAAAATTATTTTATTGTTCTAAAAGTCTTATTCCATCTAATTTTGCCGTTAAATAAATTTTTATTTTTATCAAGCGACAACCAAACAAAAACTGCCTTACCAACAACGTGATCTATTGGCACAAAGCCCCAATATCTTGAGTCGGCAGAGTTATGACGATTATCGCCCATTAACCAGTAATAATCCATTTTAAATGTATAATTATCAGTTTCATTGCCATTTATAATAATTTTATCGCCATCAATTTTTAAGTCATTATTTTCGTAAACATCAATAATACGTTCATAAATAGAAATATTATTAACATTAATAGGAATAGTAACGCCAGCTTTAGGTATCCATAAAGGTCCATAATTATCAATATTCCATTTATAAGTAGAATCGAATGGGAAAATTTTAGGGTCAAACACATTTTTTTCAGCAATCATACTATTAACTTCGAGCACATTAGGGAGTTTTTTTAATTCTTTAACTGAATTTTCGGTCAAAGTCATTATATATTCACTTGAATTAAATGAATAAATATCTTCAGTTATATCAAGTTTTTCGAGAATTTTAGGATTAATTCTGGTACCATTGGTTTTAACATGGTATTTAAATTGAATGATACCTGGCATATCAGCAGGTTTTCCATTAATATAAAGAATTTGATCAATAATATTCAAAGTATCGCCGGGAATAGCAACACAGCGTTTAACAAAGTTTTCGCGTTTATCGACCGGTCTTGCAATAATATCGCCAAAATTAGCTTTATCTCTCCACACTCTGTTTCTGCCAAACTCTTTAATCAAAGCGTAATAACTTGCATTGCTCTGAAACTTAGTTGAGAGAGTATCTCCGTCAGGATAATTAAAAACAACAACATCATTATTTTTAATAATATAAGGACCGGGAAAACGATAATAAGGAAGAGAAATCCATTCGAGATACGATTTAGTTTTTTCGGTTAAAGGCAGAGTATGATGAGCAAAAGGAAAAGCAAGAGGAGTCATTGGTACTCTAGGACCATAACTAACTTTACTAACAAAAAGAAAATCACCAATAAGCATAGTTTTTTCCATTGAAGATGAAGGTATAGTATAAGCTTCGATAAGAAAAGTTCTGATAATAGTAGCAGCAATAACCGCAAATATAATTGCATCTAACCATTCGCGAATCATAGATTTCTGAATTGGTTTACGTTTATCAGGGTCTTCATATTTACTTTTAGAAATAAAACCTAACCATGGTAGATAAAAAAACGGAAACATCACACCAACAGCCTGAGCACCTAAGCCGTTTTTATTAAAACATTTGAGTATTTCAACTACCATTAATAATATCATAAATACATTAATAAAAGGTGTTAAAATAAAAATATACCACCACAAAGGTTTTTTAATAATCTTTAACCAAATATAAAAATTATAAAAAGGTACTAAAGCTATCCAACCTTTTTGTCCAGCTTTTTCAAAAAGTTTCCACAATCCAGCAAAAAAGCAAATTGTAAAAACTATTAACAAAATTGAATATATACTCATAAAATAAATTTTAGCACAAAGTACGGTGTTTTTTTTAAAAAGAACAAATTATTATCGCAAACGCATACAATGTTATATTATTTTAGCAAAAAAAGCTAATAGATGATATAACATATTTATTTGAGTACACTCAGGAAAGTAACAAAACAAAAAACAGTAATAGATTCATATATTAAACAAGGGGATGCATCCCCTTGTTTATAAAATTAATCAGAGCTACATTAAAAATTTCTCAAATAAGGAACTTTTCGGAGCAAGCTCTTATTTTAATCTAAAAATAAATGATTTAAAACTCAACAATAAAGCCTATTGTTGGCAAAATATTACCTGATTCATTTTTAAGATTATACAAATAATAGCGTTGTTCTTCTAAAGGTGCATAAGGGTTAACAATAGTCATATTTCCGTTAGCATCAAGATTTGTTAAAGCATCTTGCGAAATAGCCTTAAAATTATATATATTCTGAATATCAACATAAAGCATAAGCGACCATTTGTCGAAGAAATATTCTTTATCAACTCTAATATCAAGCTGATGGAATGCTTTATTACGCAAAGAGTTATAATTTGCATAATCATAATAGCCACGCGATTGAACATCCCATGCCTGAACAAGAGAAGATTTTTCATAATCCCATGGTGTATAAGGAGAACCACCAACATATCTCCACTTAAAACCTACTTGCCAGTTTCGTTTAAATTCGCGTGTAGCAGTTATATTTAGCAAATGTATGTTATCCCAAGCCGAAGGGATAAAATCGTTTTTATAATCAGTAAATTCACTTCTAACGTAAGTGTAAGAAACAATAAAATTAGTTTTATAGAAATCCTTATCCCAAATAAGAACTTCAAAACCATAAGCTCTACCTTTACCTATAGAAATAACTTCTTCGTCGCCAAAAGTACCAAAATCGGCTCCTTTATTTGCAAGTGAGTTACTGTCGCGAACAGAAAACGGATAATTACTATATTTTTTATAAAATCCTTCAACAGTAATTTTTGAATTAATGTCAGGACGAAACTCCAACCCACCAACTAAATGGTCGGCATAAATATATTTTAAACCATTATATTTATTAACAAGTACATTATTATTATCTCTATATCCTAAAGTAGTATAAGCAGGCATTTGATAATAACGTCCTGTATTAAAATTAACAGAAAAAACTTCAGTAAGTAAATAAGAAGCAGAAAAACGAGGTGATAATTGATTCAAAGGATTAGCCATTTGTTTGGTATAACTGTTCCCATCCATTCTGATACCTAATGAAGTACTCAATTTATTATTTAAAAAATTACGGCTCAACTGTCCAAAAGCATCCCATTTATAAACATCTAATGACGATTCGTATTCAAAAACCTTAGGTTCACCTGAAGAAAATGATTTTTGATAGGTACTATTATAATATCTTCCGTATTCAGTACCAGCACCATAATTAATTTTCCAGGGATCATCTATTGTAGTATGCTCAAACCTTAATTTGTTGCCTGTTTCAAAAGAATTATAATCAAGAATTTTGTTGGAAGACTTACTGTCGTCGTTATTAAAATACTTGTACTGTTTATTATTAAGCATATTTCTGCTAATTATCCATGTATCAAAACCTTTTTTATGATAAACTTTATAAGCAGCACCAATAGTATAGCTCCACTGTTCAATGTAAGGCAAATAAGCGAGTCTGTATCTTTGAGATTCATCAGGATTTTTAATGCCAGTATTTAAAGTCATAACATCAATAGCACCAAGCCCAATAACAGAAAGTTCACTTTTAGAGCCAAACTTAACTTTATATTTACCTTGAAAATCGTTGTAGGTAGGCAAAAAAGGCAAACCTAAAACGCCAAATAAAAATTGCAGATACGAACGACGAGCAGAAAAGATAAAAGTAGAATTTTTACCTGCAGGGCCATCAAGTGTAAGTGCTAAATCGGAAGCTCCAAAAGCACCTCTGAAATTAAGTTTTTTGTTGTTGCCTTCTATCTGCTTAATTTCCAGAACCGAGCTAAGAGCATTGCCCCTTGATGCAGGGAAAGCACCTGAATAAAAATCAACTTCTCTTACAAAATCAAGGTTTATAATTCCAGCAGGACCTCCCGAAGCTCCTTGTGTAGCAAAATGATTAATATTGGGTATTTCAATACCATCTAAATAAAATCTGTTTTCGGAAGAACCACCGCCACGGACAATAATATCGTTGCGATAAGCAGGCGTAGAAGCAACACCTGGCAACGATTGAATAATTTTAGAAACATCGCGATTACCACCTGGATTACGTTCAAGTTCCGATATACTAAGCACTCTCATCGACAAAGGACTTTCTTCATCCTTTACAAAAGGAGTAGCTTTAATTTCAACAATATCAAGTTCAATAAGTGTACTTTTCAAATAAATATCAATATAAGCAGCCTTAGCATTTGTAACCATAAAATCTTCAGTAATTTTAGATTCAAAACCAACTGCCGAAACTGCCAATCTGACATAACCGGGATTAACACCGGTAATAATAAATTTCCCATCAATGTCGGTAGTTACACCTTTATTTGTACCATATATTATTATGTTTGTAAAAGGTAATGGTTCGTTATTAGCAACATTTAAAACTCTTCCTTCAATAATTCCACTTTGCCCTATAAGTTGAAATGAAATAAAAATTAATAATATAGTAAAAAAATATTTTAAGTTCATTCTATTATGATTTAATTTTATAAATAAAATAAGTATTTATGTAAAAATTTATATATAATATTCAAATCATATACCGTGATTTTTTTTGACAATTTGTCTGAAATAAATTCTAATAAATAATTTTACACAATTTTGTATGTAAATATAAAAAACAATAATTATGAATTATCTTTGTATAAAAGTAAAAAATATAAAATTTAAAAGTGCGGCGTTAGCACTATAATCACTAACAAAAATTATATGAAAACACAATTTACAATATTATTTTTAATGGTTTTTACTGCATTTACTATAGCCCAAATTCCAAATGCAGGTTTTGAAAACTGGACTTCTTATGGTAATTATGAAGACCCCGATGGCTGGGCTACAATGAATTCTTTTACACCTAGTTATTTTAATTCGTGTTCAAAAAATACCGACCATTACCCTACAAATGTTGGTAATTATTCAATTAAAATTGAAAACAATACTTCATTAACACAAATGACGGGTGGTTATGGTATGGTTATTACTGATATTATGGCATATCCTCTTCAGCCTTCATTCCCAATAATAGGTCATCCCACTAGCCTACATGGTTATTTTAAGTACTTTCCACAAAATGGTGATGCGTTGTGGATACAAATTATAATGTTTAAAAACGGTGCAAATGTTTTTAATGAACAATTTACACATTCAGCACAAACTTCAACATGGACACCATTTGAAATTACATTCCCTAACTATACTGATGCAGATAGTGCTACAATAATAATGGCAGCTTTTCACCCTACTGGACCAACAGATCCTCCTAATGGTAATTCAGTTTTAATGGTCGATAATCTTAATTTCGACAGCCCTATTAGTTCAATTAATGAAAAGCAAAATAATATAATAATCAGCAACATATTCCCTAATCCTGCTAATACTTTTATTGAAATTTCAATTAACAATAATGAAAATCAATATACATATATTGATATTATAGATATAACTGGAAAAATATGCAAAACTGTTTCAACTAACTTAAATAATATAAAGATTAATATAAATGATTTAAAATCAGGTGTTTATTTTTTAAGAACTAGTAATAATTCATTAACAGAAACAAGAAAATTAATGGTTAATTAAATCAAAGGCTTATACTTTGTCGCCTCATATAATTTCTTGTTAGTTTTTTTTAATTAATTTTGCAGAAAGCAAAATTGAAATGGATTTAAGAAAGGCTATTGAGGAACCAATTTTTAAAATAATATCAGAAACAGCAAAAGAGTTAAATGTTGATGCTTACGTTGTTGGTGGTTATGTAAGAGATTTTTTTTTAGACAGACAAAGTAAAGATGTCGATATAGTTGCAATAGGTAGTGGTATTGAACTTGCTAAACTAATAAATAAAAAACTTAATAAGAAAGCCGAAGTTACAGTGTATAAAAACTTCGGAACAGCAATGCTAAAAGCAGATGAGTGGCGATTAGAATTTGTGGGGGCTAGAAAAGAATCGTACCGTTTAAATTCCAGAAAACCTATTGTTGAAAATGGCAGTCTGACTGATGATCAAAATCGCCGCGATTTTACAATTAACGCTATGGCTATTAGTTTATCTGAAAATAATTACGGCAAATTGTTAGATCCTTTCGATGGAATTACTGATTTAAACAATAAAATTATCAGAACACCTCTTGACCCCGATATTACTTTTTCGGACGACCCTCTGCGAATGATGAGAGCTATCAGGTTTGCAGCACAGCTTAATTTCAATATCGTTGACTACTGCATTGATTCAATCAAAAAAAACAAGAGCCGCCTTTCAATTGTATCGGCTGAACGGATAACCGAAGAGCTTAATAAGATAATTCTTTCGACAAAACCTTCTGTTGGCTTTTTATTGATGATGAAAACAGGTTTACTTGAATTTATTCTGCCAGAGGTTAATAATTTAAGAGGAATTGAAATAATTGAAGGACAAGGGCATAAAGATAATTTTTATCATACTCTTAAAGTTCTTGACAAAGTTGCATCAAAATCAGATAATTTATGGCTTCGTTGGGCTGCTCTTTTGCACGATATTGGGAAACCACTGACAAAAAAATTCGAGCAAGGAATAGGTTGGACTTTTCACGGACACGATTTTAAAGGTTCTAAAATGATTTCTTCAATTTTCAGAAGATTGAAATTGCCTTTGGATGAAAAATTAAAATATGTAAAAAAAATTGTACTTCTTCACCAACGTCCTTCTTCTTTGTGGGAAGACGACATAACAGATTCTGCTATTAGACGCTTACTTTTTGATGCTGGCGAAGACATTGACGATTTAATGCTGTTGTGCGAAGCTGATATAACTTCAAAAGATAATAATAAAGTTAAAAAGTATCTCGCAAGGTATGCCGATGTTAGACAAAAGATAAAAGATATTGAAGAAAAAGATAAATTGCGTAACTGGCAACCGCCAATAAGAGGTGAAATTATTATGCAAACTTTTAATCTTAAGCCTTCGCGCGAAGTAGGCATTATTAAAAATGCTATAAAAGACGCTGTTTTAGACGGGTTGATTAATAACGATTATGATGAAGCTTTTGATTTTATGATTAATATTGCAAAAAAAATTGGTCTTTCTCCTATTAAATAAAATATTCTTAATATTTTTACGCTTTTAAAAATTAAATTTTATTAATATGCATATATATAAATTCAGATTGGTTACTGATATTAATGAAGACTTTTTTCGTGATGTTGAAATAAAATCAACTCAAACTTTTGAAAATTTACATCTTTTGCTTGTAAAAGAGCTTAAATTTAATGAAAAAGAACTTGCTTCTTTTTATTTGTGCGACCATAGCTGGCATAAAAAGCAGGAAATCACTTTTCTTGATATGAGTGATGAAGAAAACTCAATTCCTGAAATGAAGACTTCCCGACTATGCGATTTTATTGATGACCCTCATCAACATATTTTATGGGTATATGATTTTCTTAATATGAAA
Organism: uncultured Bacteroidales bacterium; assembly: GCA_964504265.1. GTDB lineage: Bacteria > Bacteroidota > Bacteroidia > Bacteroidales > JAKIYJ01 > JAKIYJ01. The sequence continues at coordinate 1,713 of CAZDEU010000037.1, read as the reverse complement.
TCGTTTTATTTAGAACTAAATAAAATTAGTGCCGCCTTACAAGATGTTGAATATCCAAGAGTGGTTGGTGGCAAAGGCGAAATTAGCTCTAAAGCTGTTAATTTTGACCCTAATGCCTTAAATTATATTGATGACAATTTCGAAAGTCAATATGCTGATTATAAAGAAATTGAAAAAATTGACGAACTAACTGATGATATTGACGATGAAATTGATGATAATGACGACAAAAGCATTGGATTTGAAAATGATGATATTTATCCTTAAAAAAGAATTATACTAAAACTTTTTTCTGTTATTTCTGAATGAACAAGGATAATACATATAAACCACTACTTGTTATTATAACAGGTCCAACAGCATCAGGCAAAACAGCATTATCTGTAAGAATTGCAGAGAAATTAAACTGCAAAATTATATCGGCCGATTCGCGACAGTTTTATAAAGGTATGTCAATAGGAACTGCTGCTCCAACGCAAGAAGAATTAAATAAAGTAAAACATTATTTTATCGGACATCTTAATATAGATGATAAATATAATGTATCTAAATATGAAACAGACGTTGATGAACTACTAAAAGAAATTTTTTCAACCGATAAAATTGTAATGCTTACAGGAGGTTCGGGTTTATATATTGATGCGGTTTGTAATGGAATTGACGATATACCTTCTCCCCCACCTGCATTACGTAAATCGCTACACTATAGATATCAAAAAAAAGGATTAGAAGATTTAAGACTTCAACTTAAACTTTTAGACCCCGAATATTATAATAATGTAGATATAAAAAATCCGGGCAGAATTATTAGAGCATTGGAAGTATGCCTTACATCGGGCAAAACTTATACTTCGTTTCGCAAGCACAAACTGAAAAAAAATAATTACAGAATATTAAAAATTGGTATTGAAACTGACAGAAAAATCCTTCATACACGAATTAACAACAGAGTTGATAATATGATTAAAGAAGGTTTGGTTGATGAAGTGAAATCATTAACAAAATGGCGACATTGTAACGCACTGAATACTGTAGGATACAAAGAAATCTTCAGTTTTTTAGATGGTAATATTTCTTTAGTTGATGCAATTGAAAAAATTAAAACCAACACCCGCCGTTATGCACGAAGACAAATAACTTGGTTCAATAAAGACAAGGATATTAAATGGTTTTCTTTAGATGAAGAAGATAAAATAATGGAAATAATAATGAAGAGTTTTTGAAAAGACCAAACTAATCGCTGTCAAATTCCAATAAAGTAATAAAATAATTATTATTAGATTTTTTAAGAAGAAAATATGTTCTAAAAGATTTGCCCTTTGTACACTGATAAATGCCTATTGCAAACTTAGAGCCTTCGCTTGATGAGCCTCTTTGCTTAATAATAAAATTTGAAGGTGGATATTTTGAAAAAAAATCTTTAATTATCAGCTCAGCTTGTGTTTTGCTATAAGTGCCTTCATTATCGGGCAATAATAAATCAATAGTAGAACTAAAAAAGGCTGCGAGCCTTCCTGAATTACCGCTTTTAATGGCAATAGCAACTTCGTCAATAACATCATCGGGTGAATTTTTTTTAGCGTTAATTGCATTAACATTAGAATGAAAAACAAACACAAAAAAAATAAACAAATATAAATGTAAAGCTCTCATTTTCTCATTGTTTTATAAAAATAAATTCAAAAACCAAGCCATTAAAAATGCAAGAAAAAA
>CAZDEU010000036.1:0-19208 GCA_964504265.1 uncultured Bacteroidales bacterium | reverse complement strand
TTGTATGTCTTTAGGTTCAACTTGGTTTTCATCTTTCAATTCATCAAGAGCCTCAATTATATCTATACAAGGATAAGGGATTCTTTCTATAATTTGGCTAGTTCTTATACCTGGTTCTGATTTGATTAGTTCAAGTATTTGCTCTTTAATCTTCATGGTTTTTTCATCTCGTTAGTTTTATTTAATAAAAGCTCTTTATCATATTTAATTTGACCAAACTTCTCCATTTGATAATCAACGAATAATCCCTCGTCCATAACTCTAAGTAAGCGTTCTAAAACTGCTCTAAGACTTGCTAATTCTTGAAACTCTGCCTTATCCATTAAGTTCCCTCTTTAGACTTGTGTGATTCATTTAATGCTCGGCACTCTAAGATATGCTGACAAGCGAAACATGCTTCAGAAGGACTAACACATCTGAGATAAGCCCTAAACGGCGTTGCTCCTGCTTCTTTAAGAAGGTCTTTAATTAGGTCAATAGCTCGCCATTCATCGTTATCATTTATTTCTTTTAGTTTATCTGTTAGCCATTGAACAATACCTTTTTCACTGTTTTTAATTACAGCTTCCATAAAGATTCTATTGCTTTCTGATAAGCCTTGAAAGTATGGGCCTAAACAATTTTCTCTTAAGTATTGTGTTAATTGTTTCATTTTCCGCTAGACTCCTTCTGGTTGTTTAACGCAAGCCATTTTTTAGATTGCTCAGTAGGTCTAACTTACTAACATTCAATAAACTCCAGGACATTTCGGTTACTTCCCCTCCTTGTTAGTTGAATCTTTTACAAGAAATGAACCTTTCACATGAAGGCGGATTGGGTACGTGAATACTGCCCATACGTTAGGCTTCAGCGGCGCTGAGAACTAAACGTGAGCGTCCACCTCTCGTTTTGTGGGTTCAATCTTGTCTTTATGATTAGTTTGAGTTTCCTTCTTTTCATCCAGAACCCAGACTAAAGTTTCTCTAGCAGCTGCTATTTGGAACAATGATAAAGCACTTTCACCCTTCAAAATTCCAATAGCTTGTCTCATGTTTAGATCATCAATTTTTGCTTTTAACTCGGTTTCAGTTTTCATTCTTCCACATCCTTTATACACACTTCCCAAGAGTTTGATTCCTTAGTGATAATAACCTCAACTTTGCCATTAGCGTCCCAACAGAAGTTATCAAGAAATTTTATTAATTCGTCAAAGTCACTGGCAAAACTAAAATATAGATTGTCCATTATTTTTCACTCTCCTTGTTGTTGAGTTGAACAGATGAATCTAGACGGTACTTACCTCTGGGTGCGTACTTGAGTTTGCGGTCTTTATCTCTGTAGGCTTTCATTCTTAATCGGTTGAGTTGTTTGAATTGTTCTTTTTCTTCTGGTGTCGAGTTAATCCCCATAGGTAATTACCAACTCCTAAATTTATTCTTCTTCTTTGCAGATTGCCATGAGAAGCCAGTGAGGACAATATGAATTTCTTGCTTTCCAAGTAAGTCACCGAATACTTCTATAGAAGCTTTGTAACCTTCAAGTTCTGCTAAGTTTTCTTTGTTAAGGAAAATGATTTTTGAATAATTAGGTAATTCAGGTTGATGCCAAAATGGGCGATGTTCAATTCTTGATTGATAACCCAAATTTGGATAAAGCCCTTTTGAGATAATTTTAGATTCCATTTTACTTTACACCAGTTTCTTTTTTGCTACTCAACCATGCCTTATAATCGGGACATTCAAGAAACTTGCAGTAACCGCCATCTTTTAGACAACGATTGTACGGCCTACCATCTTTAATATAATCGTATGGTGGTGGATGGTTGCAGAAAGGACTCCATGAGTGGCTAGGGCAAGTTTTAATAAACTCGTCAAATGGGTCCCAGAGAGCATGAGCTTCATCCATTACCTCAGTAAAGTGGTCTTCCATTTCCTTATCATGTAAAACTTTACACTTTTTGTAATGTTCACAGTGAGAGCTACAGACTTTTTTCTCAGGTGGACAGATTATTTGCTCGGTCACTTTGGAGCCTCCGAGCTAGACGAACTCGATTTGTTAGTCCAAAGTTCATCAGTAACTTGTATGTCTTTAGGTTCAACTTGGTTTTCATCTTTCAATTCATCAAGAGCCTCAATTATATCTATACAAGGATAAGGGATTCTTTCTATAATTTGGCTAGTTCTTATACCTGGTTCTGATTTGATTAGTTCAAGTATTTGCTCTTTAATCTTCATGGTTTTTTCATCTCGTTAGTTTTATTTAATAAAAGCTCTTTATCATATTTAATTTGACCAAACTTCTCCATTTGATAATCAACGAATAATCCCTCGTCCATAACTCTAAGTAAGCGTTCTAAAACTGCTCTAAGACTTGCTAATTCTTGAAACTCTGCCTTATCCATTAAGTTCCCTCTTTAGACTTGTGTGATTCATTCAATGCTAGTAAGTCAGCTAAGAACTCTCTTGCTGCATGTTGATAACCTTGCTGATAAGCGATATGACCGCCGTAAACCCAGTTCTTTTCAGCACTCACTTTTTCCCATTTAGCGATTAGTTCTTGCTTGTTCATTTTTGCGACTCCTTCTGGTTATTAGTCTTAATGTGCTTTAGTGCATGGGCTTCTTCAACGGCATCAATAAGGTCGTTCTCGTCAGTTACGATTAAGGTTCTTCCTTCTGGAGCTGTATCTGATTCACCAGTTAGATAATCAGCCCATTGCTTCATGTGACAAGATTCAGAGCTATGGTCACTACCGCAATAAATACAACGTGGTTTTTCTTGGTTACTCATTTTTCTCAATCCTTTTGCTATTACTTAACGATCTAAAAAAGGGAAAAAGGATTTTAGTTTTTGACATTACTTAAAACTCCGGCTTTGCGCTAAAGCTTTTGTCTAATTCATGTCTATGGTTACGAAGCTTTGCATCAGAAGTTTTAAGCTGCTCTCTCATGTCTGGATGCACTGAATCATCATCTTCACTGTGGAATTTCAAAGCAGATACTACGTCATTGATTAGAATTTTTATAAAGCATAGTTGCTCTTCATTGAAGATTTTAAGCAAAGTTGCCTTATCGCTTTCTACTTTATCATCTCTTGGGTTATTGATTGTTTCTTGCAATCCCCATAGAGTAGAGACATCGCTATTTTGATCTTCGAACCATTCTAATAGGTCTTTTACTTTTTCATCCATTTTGTTTTACTCCTTTTGGTCTAGCCCGCAGCTAGATAGGGTAACGCCTTTCGGCTGTACCTGTGAATTAGTTAAGTTATAGCCATCCGATCTCTTTTTCCAGCCTCGACATTGAACAAGGCCACTACGCTTAGTATGAGTACAAAGCTCAGGCACAGGATAGCCGTCTTTAGCTTTAGCGCAAGTATCACAATTATATCTTGGTTCGCCTTCTGGATAACCGTCATTACTCACTCTTTTTGCCTCCAATCGTGTCTTTATGATTAGTCGGTTCGTCTTCTACGGCAAGCATGAGGGTAAAAGCGGTAAATGCCAAACTCGCAAACCCAAGAGTTAACAAAGCAGCACTTTGTAGTACATTAGACGTTAAAGGGCCAGTGTATTCCTCTCTATAATTTGGTAATGCCCACTGGTTCAGTATTATTGCGCTGTATTCTAATATGCCAACTAAAACAGTTGACACTAAGAAAATTGTGAAAAATATTTTTTGCTTTAATTTCATTGTTTCTTTGTCTCCTTATCGACTACTTGAACAGATGAATCTAGACGGTACTTACCTCTGGGTGCATACTTGAGTTTGCGATCCTTATCTCGATAGGCTTTCATTCTTAAACGGTTGAGCGCTTTAAATTGTTCTTTTTCTTCTGGTGTCGAGTTAATCCCCATAGGTAATTACCAACTCCTAAATTTATTCTTCTTCTCCATCCGAATATAATTCGCATGTTTCGTATGGACCTATGAATTTACACCATTTCTTTTTTATGCAAGTTTTACAGGCGCTCATTTTGTTTTTCCTCATTAATTAGTAATTACTATCTCTCTTATTAAACTATCGGTTAGTAATTACTATCTCTCGTTAACAATCTCTAAATCCTCCAAAGCACCAACCTGATACCCCTCGATTAATAATTCATATTGCCTCTTACAAGCAAGTTCTCTAGCGCACCCAAGGCATTTATTGAAACCACCAAACTTTAATCCAAAACAGTCTTTTTTCATACAGTCACCTTCCTTTAGCATCTGTAATCGCTTGTGCATGAAGAAACAAATCTAATTTAACCTGGCTACGTACACACCGAGCTTTGCAAAAAGCAATGTGCCTTTTAGAAGTAATCAGGTCTTTTGGAAGTAAAGAAAGCCCAGTCTGTTTGTACCTATGCCAATGTCTTTTTTCACACCATTTATCTAAATCTGAACAGACTTCATGACCTTCTAGTTTAGCTAGAACCTTATGCAAAGTCTCATGACTAAAAATATCTGGCAGTTCATCCTCTATTAAACCCCAACCACCTTTAAACCAAATATTAATAATTGCAGCACCATCTTTTGTTCGCCTATCATCGTTATAAGTATAGAATAGCGCATCATGATCATAATCTTTTGTTTTACTGAATCGAATATCATTAATCATAATTAAAACACCCATATTTGCGATTCGTAGCAGTCAAGCGATGCAGCACTCCTTTGGTTGCATATTATGAACGATATCATGACAAGGCCTACACAAGGTAAGCAAATTCTCAAGTCTGTTATCCTCATGATTCTCATTCAAATGATGCACAGTCATTTTTTTACGGCTACGCAAACCACAAGTTTGGCAAGTATAATTATCACGTTTCAAAGCAAGTTTACGCATTTTGAGCCAGTTAGTAGGACCATTAATATTGAAACCTAAATGTCTTAGAAATTGTCTGCAAAGAAAGCGTATATGACAAATATTCAAGCATCGAAAAACGCTCTTTTGTCTAGAATCACTCATTTACTTGGAACCTCCAAAGGAAGCTTATGTTTTCCTTTAGGCTTTTCAGAAGGCGTACTTTTCTGTGGATACCAATACAAAGGCCTACGCTTCACAATATTACTAAGCTGACCCGTTCGATGCTTTGGTATCCAGTAAAAATAATTATCATCAAAGAACCAACCATAAGCAGCTAAAATTCGTTGCATAGCCCAAGGACAATTCTCTAAAAACTCATAATCATTATAGAGATCAGGACTATTCTTCCATTCTAGACAAGTAGAGTTCATTTAATAAAACACCTTTCCACATAATTTAGTCATTACTTATCCTCCGATAATGGATTTATAGTTAATGAATTAGAATTTTTAAATAACCAAATCTTACTATCATATCTCATTGGAACCTCTTTAAAACAGTTATCACAGTAATCTTTATTTGTTTTTGTTGGAATATGATAACCAGACTTTGAGGCTTTTCTACCACATTTACAACATTTAAAAACATGCTCAATCTTTTCTTGAGTAAAATGTATAATTTGTTGTTGAGGATTCCCTGGAGGCCAATGATGAACTTTAAACAGTAAACCAGCGCTTTCAAAGAATAAATCTACAACATCAACACCATCTTGATTAGCAAGCTTTTTCAAGTCAGCTATAACTTTTTTTTCAGATTCACCTCTTGCTTTGATGCTTAAGGTTGAATTTGCTTTTGGATCAGAGTTTCTTGGCATTGTGATTATTTCCTTTTTTTATATCATTATATGATATTTTTTTATTTTATATATTAATAAATAGGAAATTAACGAAATTTAAAATGAAATTATATAATTATATTATATCATACTATGCTATCATTATATCCTCCTTTTTTTTGTTTGTTGATTATCTGGACATTCTTCTCTAATGTGGCATGTGATTGTTAGGCAGTCTCGGCAAGCGTTTAGGTTAACTTTTGTTTGTTTCATTTTTTATTACACCGTTCTTTCATTCGTTTACTGTTTAAGTGTTTAGCGCATAAGTTGATTTTGTTTTCAGGTAAGCGGCCATTGAAGTATTTTGATGGAATACCTGCACCGCATACTTCACAATATCTTAAGTATCGTCTTGCGTTAGCCATGCGTAACATGGTTATTTTTTCTCCCGTTTAATTAGACTATAGATCCATTGATAGAATGTTTTGCCTTCTGGAAAAACATGACTCATACCTAAAGTGCCGAGTAATAAACCGATTAAGAAGTATTCAAGCATCAAGTTTTTTCTCCTTTTGTTCTAGTTTCTGTTGCATTCCGCATACTTGCGCCATTTCACATGGGCATTCGCTTGAACCTTCTGCTATACAGATTATTTCTTGTTTGTTACTGCTCAATTTTTTCTCCACCTATCGTGATTTTGTCGTTTGCTGTTTTAGTTTTGTATGTGCCTTTTGGTTCTCCAATACAGTAAAGTAACCATCCAGCTATGAAAACGCATAATATAACAGGTAATAGTAGAATTGTTAATGTTCGATTGTGTTTTCGCATTTAAATTACTCTCCATCTCATTGGTGATTCCCCAACGGATTCTATCCATCCTTTACTGCGTAGTTCACGAAGGCGATTATCTGTTAGGAAACTATAGCCGTAATATTCTAGTTCTTTAGCTATGATTGCTTGGGTTGTTAAGCCGTTTGGGTGCGCGTTTAGGATTTGCATTATTAATGCGCGGTGTCGCGCAAATTTGGCTTGATCTTTTTCGTATTGGGTTAATTCGGTGGCTAGTTTTGTTTGTTGCGGTGTTGTCATTGTATTTGGGCCTCTTCTGGTTTTTTACATCTCCACTTGTATGGTGACTGGCAACTAGCCCATTGGCAGGAGCCGTTTGGTTTTTGGCATGGAGGAACATAACTACGAAACATTCTGGTTTTGCTCCTTTAACTTGTTTTTGTGTTCTTGCCATGCTTGAATAATCCATAAAGTGCTAAAGATTATTGTTGTTATTAAACCAAGAATTAAAGCCATAAACAACAGTGGATTATCATATAATGTGTATATGAAGTCGTTGTACTGCTCGTTTGGTTCATCGTGTGCATAATAAGGGTTTGCGTTTGCTATGCTTAAACTGCAAGTAATTAATAGAACAAGGGGAATAATATAGAGGTTCATCATTAAAATTCTCCTAAAAAAACTCATTTTAATTATGCTCCTTTAACTTTAACTTGTTTTGTTGTGGTTTGGCAAGAGTCCAGGAAGCCTTTTCTAACTCAGCGCCAATGCAATTCGGAGAAGGGACGACCCCAAAAACGATGTTACATTCCTCTGTTGAAAAAACGGTTTTATGGCGCGTCACTAGCACTCCTCCCTTTTCCCTTTTTGCCCCACATACACTTGTATGTAGTGTACTTTTATTTGAAGTTTGGAACAATTGATTATTTTGCAGAAGTTTGTTACGTTAGGTTTAGTTGCAGCAACGTTTAACGTGCAATATTTTGCTGTGCATACTGGTGTTACACGTTTGATTAAGCGTTTAGGATGGTGTATTCTGCGTAGGTATGCTATGCAACTCATTGTTTTATTCTCCTTTTTTAAGGTTTTTTGCTCTACGAGTATCGCAGTAGGTTTCTAGCATTTGCAGTGGAATAATGTCTAAGTATTCTTTGATTCGTGATGGCATTTCTGGTTCTTGTTTCTGCATTTAGTTTTTTACCTCCAAAATAATTTTTGGTCCTTGACAGATGTTGCAGATTTTCATTTTGTAGTAGTGATCAAAGGGGAATTGGTGGCAAGGTTTTGTTTTATCTTTTATACATTGCATTTTTGTTTTGTCTCTCCTTGTTTTTTAGAATAAGATGTTTTTATATTTAAAGTAGAAAGTAACTTTAATACACCTAAATGTATCTTTTACACCAAGTGTAAAAAGTAAACCAACTTCTAAGCCACGTACTGAGCAGTCCAAAAGGTTCTGTTAACTTGGTGTGGGATTTAGGGTTCAATGTGAAATAAAAAAGAAAAGAATTGTTGAATCAAGCTAAAGCGTCTAGTTTCTTATTTCTTCGTAAGCCCCAAACTCATTCATTTTGAAATCAACGTTTGCGTCTGTAGCAGTTATGAATAGAACGACGTTTTGGTTATTATGTGTCGAGTATCCGTCAACTTGCCAATTAATAGTAGTCGCATCTGTTCCGCTTGCTAAAACATTGAATCCCCCACCACCGTCATTTAAAGCAGAAAACGAGGTTGTAGTGTACAATAAGTAAATCGTGTAAGTTCCACCAGAAGTAACGTTGATGTTAAAGTCAAAAGTAAAGTGGCATGTGTAATTGTTAGCCATTTCCAAATAAATAAAAGCTGATCCTCCGCTTGCTATTGTTCCTGTTCCAGTAGAAGTTAAAGGATCGCCGTCATTTGCATTCGCTAGATTTGTTGGGGAAACAGCCCATGTATCTAATAGTTTTACTGTGCCTTCTCTTGCTCGGTTAATACTGTTGCCATAGATTGTTCCTGTTCCAGAATCTGAAATCGTGCAGGTTGTTGGAAAATTGCCCTGTAACCAAGTGTATTTTACGTTGGCATCTTCAATACGAAAGTCATAGCCTGTTGAGCCAATGAAAATGTTACTTTTGAAACTGTTGCTTGTGCAGAATGAAAAGATGTCTATGCCATAGTAAGCGTTGCAGATTGTGTTTTCTGCTATCTGGTTTCCGTAGGTTACAACGCCTGTTTTACCGTTTATTAAGAAGCCGTCAAAACAATTATCAATCGTGTTCCCTTTTACAACGGTACTGTTTATGTCTACTAGTTGGATGCCTACACCATAAGTTTCAATTGTTCCATTAATAATATTGTTTGAAATAATTGTGTTGCTTGTGCCGTTTGTTTCTTCTGCCCTAATGTTTGCTGCGAAAGAGTGGTCAAAATGGTTTCCGCTTACTAAATTGCCAAAGTTATTCCGGTAAAGGCATACTCCTGTGCTTGAGTCATAGTAGCCTCCTGATGAACCGCAATACTTGAAGTCATTACCTACTATTCTGTTATAGTTAGCTGCCGTGTCAGTTAAGATTCCATGATAAAGAGTATTTTTGATTAGGCAATTCTCAATTACGCAGCCAACAGAGTTTTTGAGGTAGATTCCGTTAACCATGTCTATTGTGGACCCATCTTGCACATGATTATCTTTATTGCCATCAATAGTTATACCTGAAATAGTAACATTTTGTTGATTGGTTATGTTTATAGCATTTATTTGTGTGCTGTCTGCAACCTTTAGGATTGCTCCTCGGTTTCCTTTAATGGAAAAGCCTGAATGCCCTAAAACGTCTGTTGTTAATGTGTAAACACCGTTTGATAACCAAACATCACCTAGAATGGTAGCGTTATTTATGGCGTTAGTTGCGACTAGTGAGGTCCATTTAACTGTGCCATTTGGAAGCAGAGCTTGATACTCACTTGAGTTAGCAGGATTAACCTGAATCAAATAATTGTAAGCACCAATACCAGGCACATCAGTAATATTAGTGAAAGGTAACTCTGACGTTTTGGTAAGGTTAGCAAGATCCTCCTTCAAAACAATATTGTTAGCTGTAACTGCTCTAGTTGATGCTCCATAAGCATAACCTAGATAGCTTCCTAAACTAATAAGACAAACTCCAATAAGGAAAAAAGCTAAAATCTTTTCTCTTTTAGTCCACTCTTCAATTTCCATACTAATCACTTCTCCTTTTACTAATCGCAAATATTAAAGCTACTGCTATAGCAATAACACCAAATACAATAACAAGCGCAACTGCAATATCAGCCGTTAAACCAGAACTTTGAAAAACAATATCAACCGTACTTACTGCGCTATTAATGATTAAACTTTCATTAGCTTCACTATAAGTAAAATTATCAGTTAAAACCCCATCTATAGTCACGCTTGAAGGCTCTAAAACTCCATTAAAAATTTGAGTACCATTACCTGAAACAATGTAAGTTAATTGCCTATTAGAAATCATGCTAAAAGTAGCGTTAATATTTGTTTCAATTTTTAAAGCGTAAATAGCTTCACCAGTATTCATATAGACATCATAAAAAGTTATGGCTGTATCATCTGCGCTCCATTCCCAATAAGAAATATATAAGTAATCATCAGCTAAAACGTAACTATTATATGCTAATAAACCAAAAACTATAAGATCGCCTTCGCTATCTGGAGCAATGTTCATTCCTGAATAATCAGCATTAACAATAACTGGTGTAAATAATAGACAAAGTAAAGATGCAATAAGCAACCTACGCGAACTAAACTTTTCACTGTTAAATTTCAATTTCATCAATTCTTTATGTCTCTTCTACATTATTTAAGTTTACGTTAGACTGAGCCTTCACCAATCATAACGCCATTGATTAGAAGATATTTTTTCAAACTTATTAAGTTAGCCAACTTGAACCATTCCAACATAAATTAGCGTGAGAAGATGCGCCTTCAGTTAAAATATTATTTTTTGCTATACATCCAATGATTAAATTATAATTTGAACCTCCTACCTCTTGAATAGAGGGAAAAGTATTTCCAGAGAAAATACACCAACTTGAATTACTTACATAAATTCCTTTATTAAGAGTGTCAATTATTACATTTCCTATTACAGTTATATTTGCGGCATTATATAAATAAACACCTCTTAAGCCACAATTTGTTAATCTATTATTAGCGATTAAATCGTATTCTCCCATAACTTGGATAGCATTACTTCCCACGTTAATTACTTCATTATTAATAATAGTTGCATTAGCCAATGTATTTATATTAATGGCTGGATTTCCAGCAGGAATATCACTAATAAAGTTTCCGTCAATTAAAGCGTTACCGATCCAAATATCTATAGCGTACCGATCACAATTAGAAATAGTATTTGATAAAATTTTAATATTAAATGCTGCTGTTCCTTCTTGAGTTTCAACATTTATAGCATCATGCCGAAAATTATTAAATAAATTGTTTTGTATTGTTACATTATAAGCACGATTTATATCAATGCCTACACTATATCCATTTTGGAAATGGCAGTTATGAATGTAAATATTAGCAACATCATCATATAATTGTATCAGCATCGGATACCCTGAACTTTGAGCGTTTCTATTGCCATCTAAACAGAGATATTCAAAAATTATGTTATTATTATCGCCAACAACCCAAAATAAATTAGCGTTATTATTATCAGCCATTTTTAAAATTGTATTATTACCTTCTCCAGAAATACGAGTATCACCATAAACATAAAGGGTTTTCAAATTATCATAAAGACCGGCTTTAATAAAAATGTTACCACCGATTGTTAATACAGATTGTAAAAGAGAGGAGGCATTGGATGAAGAAAAAACAATACCACCATATTGATTTTTAGCGTAATAAACACTATTATCTTTAAAGACCGTGTAAGTCGATGCACCAGAAATAACACCACTTGTTATAGTTTGAAAAGTTAAGGGACTAGATGCAAATACAGCAGCAGAAAGTAAACACCCAGTCAAAATACAAACTATCATAAATAAAATTGATTTTTTAACGGAAATATTTTTATTTTTTAGATCAAACATTTTACTTCACTATTCCTATTTAGTTTGTCACTTTAATCTTTTGTGGCTTTAGATACTGTGTACCATGCAGTAGCTAATGCTAAAGCACCTAAACAAATCATTGGCCAAATAAATTCTTCATTATCTCCAACGCGATTAAAATAGGATACTTCTAAAGCAACGATCATGGGAAAAATTAATGCGCCTGAAAACTTCCATGTTTTAAGTAAACCTACTGCTAAAACAAAAAAGATCAAGATTCCAAAATACCATGTTGACCCAAATAATATTGCTTCGAAAGCTTGTTCCACTACATTTTGTACGCTCATTTTATCCAGCCAATAACCAAGTTATTAGTAAACCGAAACCAAATATTAATAATATAATACATACTGGCAATATTTCTTTATCCCATATGGTTTCCACGTTTTCTTTAAGGGTAAATATCTTATAGTTTCTGAAAGCATAAACTGTTAAACCTATCCCGATTAGAAACATAATTAATCCAGCAATACCAACGTATAACATCCAGTTTTCTTCATGTGGTAATAATGTTGGGAAGTTCCAATTTATCCGTACTTCTGCTCCGTTTGTTATTGTTGCGTTCCATTCATAACCTCCTTTATAATAATCGCCAGTTGTAGGAGGAACAGGGTTTAATGTGTCAACTTCTGCGCCTTCAATCGTTAACCCCATTGTATGATTGTCATTGTGATATAGTTGAATAGCGCAATCATTGTATGAAACAAAATAAAGAGAGCCTCCTCTGCCATTCATTTGTAATTGACAATCTCGCCCATCCCATACACCGCTTAAGACTTCTATATAAAATATTATATTGTTATGTTGAAAAGCTATACCACCTTGATACTCAATTAATATGTTAAAACTATTGCCACTTGCTAAAACATCAGGTGTTGTATCAGCAAAAAACGCAGGGGTCATTGTTGTAGGTGTGCTTGTTGTAGTGCTAGTAGGAGTAGGAGTTAATGTAGGCGTTGGTGCGGGAAGGGGATTATTACCAAAAATTATGTTAATCAAAATATTATTTTCTGCAACACTACTTAACGCGCCTGGATTAGCGTCTGCGCTATCATATTCTCCATACAACATACCCCAAGAATGGAAACTACGACCACAAAACTTTGAAGTATCATTTAGATAGATTGCCATATCTTCCATATCAGTTTGCCAATTAGTACGATTCAAAGGTATAGTAGCATATTCACCAATGAACAAAGGTTGATTAAAAGTTGTTACAAAACGATTAACTGACTCAGAAACAAAACTAGCCCACCATGCATACTCATGTCCCGATTCAATATACATATGATCTTCCCAAACAACATTATCACGATTAACTTTTATCACATCCGTCCAATCACTAGCACTATAAGGCTTATCAATAAAAATTAATTGCTGAGCACCAGTAGCTCGAATAGCATCAACTGTATTTTCCATGAAAGTCGCATAATACTGACCAAATGTTGCTCTTTCTCCAGTTGCAAAAGTTAAGTCAGCGTTCATTGGTTCATTAACAAGACTAAAAAGTACATACGGATTATCCTTATAACAATCTGCTATATATTCCCAAATTCCTATCCAGCTTAAACGGTTATCATCCATTACTGTGTGTGTAAGGTTGTAGAAGTCTTTTAAAGCGATTTTACGTGTATCAACACTGTAAGGTGAAGTGCCATAGCCATGACCATCCAACATCCAATCTGGCATATAATTATAACTGCCGATTCCAACATCTTGTAAATTAATTATTAAGTAAAGATCCTCTCCAGTAACAAGGTTAACCATCATGTCAAGATAGTTAGTTACGTATGCAGCATCAATAGTGTCTCTGGTAGGCATTAAAAGATGCACAAAGTTAGTATGCATTTCAACACAGTTCCCACCATTATTCTTTATTGCTGCCACATCTGTCGCTGTGAAAAAACCATTTTTCCATTCATTATAATCTGCTCCTGTGCTGATTAGAAAAACTTCATCGTTATTTTCATTGTAAATGTTTATACCATCAGTATGTAACTGCTCAATTTGCCCCTTTACTTGTGAAATAGAAAAACTTAACAATGTTGCAGTTAACAAAAAAAATAAAAAGAAAACCATAAGTATTTTGTCACTATTAATTTTCTACTCCTCCTCTAATTGTGGGAATCAACCCAGTAACTATTGTATAAATAAGTAATAAAATAATTATCCAGAAAGCTAAAGATATACCATACCCAATAATATCGCCTAACATTCCTGGTAACCCAAAATCGGGATCTTGAAAAGTGACAAGTTGAGTTATTAAAGTAAATGCGTTTGGCTTCATTGAATCAAAATCAATTTCATAACTACTTAAAACGTGAAGATATCCGTTATCCCATGCATCTTCTAAACTTGAATAATTTCCTGGATTCATAACCACAAAGTTTTGAGTAACTACTCCATCAGATACAATAAAGTAACTTGAATTTCCATTATTGCTTAATCTAAGTAATTGAGTTTTATCAATACCTTTATTTACATGAAAATTTGGAAATGTCGTATAGGAGTATTCAGGATCACCCATGTTCGTATAAAAAGGTTCAATAACTAACATTTGAGCTGAATCTAGCCATAAATTACCTAGAACGCCTGGGAAAGCGTGTCTAAAATAAAGTTTAGAATACTCAACTAAGACTGTTCCATCATCATCCCAAAAAGCTTCAACCCTATGATCATCAGGTAAACCAGACTGGTTATAAGCATAACCATCGGGATAAGTTAAATAGAAGCTCCATGATTGAGAATAAACAGTTATGTTATTAGCGTCAAAATAATACATTACTTCTTGGCTGCGTGTTGTTGGAATTTCATAATCTGTTTGATTTTCAAAAAAACTTGGTACTGAATCAAACATTAAAACAAATAATGCAGTAAATATGCTTAGAGTTAACATTATGGTAATCATAGCACCGGTTAAACTAAATGTTGCTATTTGCCTACACTCCCCAAGAAATCTCTTAATGCCTCACTAAATTTCAATGCAATCAAGAATAAGATAATTATGTAAACATAAACCGGAAACCATCCTAAACCTACAAGTGGAGCTAAAACTGCCATGCTTAAAATAATATAAACTCCATAAGCTTTACCTTTTGTTAGATACATTGTTGGTAAAATAACAATTAAAAGCAAAAGTAAACTTACAAGTAATCCAGCAACAAATTCACCGCAATTTAATTGATTATCAACATATGTAGGTATTTCTGTAAACTCAAAAGTTGTCGCGTTAGCGTTTCCAACTATAAAAATAGTTAGAAAAAAAGCAAGAAAGAGGGGAAAGATTAGTTTATTCATTTGTGATTTACGCCATAGTATTGTTAAGCAGTAGAGTTATTTTAAGCTTTTTTGTTTTATTTACCACCTAAACCTTTAGCAAGCATGAAAGCACCAGCAATTATGAAAACTGCAATTCCTCCAATCCAACCAAACGGAGCAAGACCCAAAATTGCCTCTGCGCCTTCATGGCCCGTGAAGGTCCAATTCACAGCTTCAGTTAATACCGCATCAACTTGGTCAACTACTATTCCAATAGTAGCTAACATGGCAATGGCAATAATTATGAAACCAATACCCATTTGAATTTTTCCAGATACATCAACCATCTTTTATCATTCACCTCCAATCTTGCACATATACAAAAAGGTTATTTGCCACAACATATAACTCTATTGTGGCAACCAACTAAACGAGCAGAATAAGTATGGGAAATAAAACATCAGATAGACAAATACCAGTTTTACATATATTTCATAACCAAGATGCAGTAATTTATAAAGCTAAAATCCGAGAAGATAAAGCATACATGCATGGCGAAAAGATCGCAGAGTTCTCAAGCAAAGCAGTATTCACAATTATAAACACCCTAGGTAAACCTAAAAAATTCAAATGTATTATATATCTAGATGGAAAATCTAACGCCTGCCAAATAATGAAAGGTATAAACATGAAAAAGAAAATATTGGAAGATCTTTTGCCAATCGAAAAAGAAATGTTGTTAGCTCCTACATCAACAATAAATATAGAAAAACTACAAGAAATTCCTGATCAAGTAGAAACACTTTTTGAACCTTTAACATTTAAAGACCGCATAACAATAGTTAAACGTGAAATAGCAAAACAACTTGGACACTTCAAACCGATGGAAACATGGCAATTTATAGTTATAATCGCAATGCTAGGAACCATATTAGCAGTTCAATTCATCTTTTAAAAGGTGTTAGATATGCCAGACAAAAAGAAAGAACCATTCGAAAACCAAGAACCAAAAGACGAAACAGAGATACCACTTCAAAGAATTATAAATGCAATAGTTAAACGCCTTGAAGGAGATGATCAAACAGGTAAATATGAGTATCTCACTAAACCAGATAAAGACAATATTAAAACTTTATCCGTTCTTTCTGATAGCCAATTAGATAGCACCGCAGAATGTTGCTATTTAGGATCAGCATTTCCTTCAATGTCACCTCTCTCAAAATTTGTTAGAGGACTAGCGGAATGGAGCCCATCTAAACAGGGTAAACGCGCAGAACAATTAACAGCAACAATGATACATCAAGAAACAAATGTAATTCCAACAGTTCTCCAAACACCTTCTTCACCCAAGAAAGACAAAAAAGAAAAAGAGGAGAAAAAACAAGATGGAGCTTGAAAGTTTTCTAATAGGCTTCTTATTATCAGCATTATTAATAACACTATGGCCTAAAATAATACCATTCATAAAAGGAATATTTAGGGGATTCAAACACGATGAGATATAGTGCAGATGATTTTGATGCAGCTAAATTCTTAGGAAACGCTGTAGGTAAAAATAATCCATTCATGCGAAAAATAGCTTGTATGAACGAAGAATATAGGGAAATCTCAGGGTTTCTAGAAGCCTTAAGCATACTTGGAAAAAATAAACTAACCAAACAACAAAAAGAAAAACTAAAACTAATCGATAAAGTTATTGTTACTCTAGGTCAAGCTAACTTTAAAATGGATATAGTCAGCCACTTATCTATGAAAGCAAACGCAGATGAAGGAATAGCCGATGCCCAATGATTTATGGACTCATGTTCTAAACGTAATATACAAAGATGCCCCTGCAAGCATTAGCATAATTGAAGGTGACTGGAAACAGGGTAAAACAGACTTCGCAATACATTTAACCCATGATGAACTAAAAGAAAGACTAGGCATAATTAAACGTGTAGCAGCAAATGTAAGATGCTTTGAAGATCAAGAATGTCTTATACCATCTAATAAACAAATCGAGTATATTGATAATTTTGATATGCTTGCAAACTATGTTAAACAGCCTGGAAGAAAAGCCTTTATTTATGATGAAGCATTAAAGAATACCCCATCAAAAAGAGCAATGACAGCTCTTAACGCAGAATGGCTAAAAATAGTACCCGAACTATCCAAAGGAGGTGATCGTAACAATCCAGGAGGATGTCACCTTTTCGTTTTAACCCAAGAAGATTCCTTAACAGAAAAACTCTTTCAAAACCCCACATTTAAAACTGCCCTCTGGAAAAAAATAACTCTTAAATCATCTAACCCACAGTTCCGTAAAATGGTGAAACTTAGCTCAAAAATGCTTAAGAAAAAAATTACATTCAAAAACATACCAGCAACACAAGTAAATTATAATCCTTATCTAAGCGCATCATGGAGTATGCACCCTACAGCATTAAGTATTTCAGACTTACCATTAGAATTAAAGGTAGCTATGGAATACGCTAAGGGAATTTCAACAACAGAAATACAAAAGCAACATCCAGATGAATTAAAAGACCGTAAAGAAGTTACAAGAAAAATCCAGAAGGCTTTATCGATTCTTTTAGCTAGTTATCAAATGAAAGATCAAGAACAAATAACGGATTCAATATCCGTTTAAACTCCAATTTTTTATTACCCTTTTAGTATAGTAATGTTTCAGAGAAGAAAAACAATCAATTAAAATTAATGAATAAAACACTACGAAAAAGAAAAAGAGATAGTAATATAATATAATATAACCTTGAAAACTCTAATAAAAAAATCTGCATAATACATTAAAACTTTTAAATCAAATACACAAACAACCACAACAAAACAAGCTACTCATATACACACAAACAAATATTATAATACAAGAATAAGTCTTAACCAGTAATTTCAGCTTTTGTTTAAACAGATATACTAATTTTAGTTGTGGCATGTGGCATCACATATGCGGAGGGATGTATGCTATGTACTTCTGCCACTACCACAATATTTATACATTATATAAGACATAATCACATTATGTCTAATGGTTTAAAGAACTTTGAATAAATATACAGGAGAGTAAACCACAAATCAAAACAAAGAAACGATCAACAAAAGACGAGCCAATAATGATAGACACTTCTTCAATACACACAGAAAAAGAAACTACTAGACAATTAATAACAAACTTGAACGTTTTAATTAATAAGATGGCATGGAACTATAAAACAAATATTACTCTTCTACAACTCAGAGATAAGGCATTATTTGCATTATTACTTTTGACTGGTACAAGAATATCTGAAGCTCTAAATCTAAAGAAAAAACAAACCCTCGATCTAACAAGTAAAATATTAATTGCTAACGTTGAAACATTAAAACATGGCAACCTAAGAGATGAAATCGATCTCCCAAAAATAGGTTCTTTATCTGTAATAACTAAACACGTTGAAAACTGGTTGATCCAAGTGCCTGATAAAGACAGCTTTATTTTTCCAAGAGGTTCCCCTAATGGTTTTATTTGGAGCAAACATTTAGGACGTAAAAGAGCGCATTGGATCATTAAAACACAAACTAAAATGTTTCCACATTGGGCTAGAGCTGTATGCGAAACTATTTACGGAAGAGTAATATTAAAAGACAGTTATGATTTAATGAGATTTATGGGATTAAAACGTTTAGATTCAACAACTCCTTATGTTCAAAGTAATTGGAAAGAAAAAAGAAAAAGAATAAATTTGTTATAGTAGGAGGTGAATGAAATTATGAGTGAAGATTGGGATGAGGAAAGATTCAAGTTTCCAGTTAAAAAAATATTAATTATTGCTCTATGCATTTTAGCATTTTCAATACCAACTTATGCAGTATATAAAATAACAAGTCCAGCTAGTGATCCGGCGGTTGTTAATACACCAGCAACTTTAAGCAAACCAACATTAAACACAACAACAGCAATTATAGGAGATACGATTCAAATATCTGTAGCATTAAGTGATCTAGCCCCAGGACAACAAATAACATTCTTTCAAAACGATATACAAATAGGAATAGCGACAACTGACAGTAACGGTCAAGCAATATTTAATCAAGCATTAACAGCAGCTGGAACTTATATTTATCATGCAACATGCATACATTACTAAAACAAATTAACCTTTACCTTTTTTATACCCTTTTTAGTTAAAACTTCTTACTTCTTTTTTGAATAGACTCTATAAAATAAAAGACAAAAGCAACCAATCATTAAAAATACAGCCCAATGAAAAGGAGTAATCATTATTTGCTTTCCTAACTCAAAATATACTACACCCATAACATAAAATATGAAAGCTAAAAGAAAAAAGGCTAATGCAAATATATCAAAGTTCTCCATTTATTTTCTCCTTAGTTGGATTCGATTTGTTAGTCCAAAGTTCATCAGTAAATTGTATGTCTTTAGGTTCAACTTGGTTTTCATCTTTCAATTCATCAAGAGCCTCA
>CAZDEU010000035.1:0-20144 GCA_964504265.1 uncultured Bacteroidales bacterium | reverse complement strand
GTATCGTTATAATTTTTTATAAAATATGGTTATACTTTATTGATTATCAGCATTTAGTTGCATCATCCTGATACCACTAATTTTAGTATCATATTAAAATCCGTAGAGGTTAGTTGTTTTGAAATTATATTCACTATCTCTGCTTTGTATGATTTATAATGGGACACATTCGATGAAGGGACATGTTTAATATCTTCAGTAGAAAAATACAGAAAACGCTTTGGGTATTATCCTGAGGTAAGTCTTGGACGATAAAATAAATAAATGTTACTTGGTTTTATTTATTCAACGGTACCTAATTAAAAACAAAAAACCCTCTGCAAACAGAAGCAGAGGGTATATGAAAAAAACAAAAAAATGATTATTTAATAAATTTAAAATTTTTGCCAAGGAAAATAGCGTTATCGCCAAGAGCTTCTTCAATACGCAGCAGTTGGTTATATTTAGCGATACGTTCGGAGCGGCAAGCTGAGCCAGTTTTAATCATACCTGTATTAAGAGCTACAGCGAGTTCAGCGATAGTAGTATCTTCAGTTTCGCCAGAGCGGTGGCTCATAACAGCAGTATAAGAATTGCGGTAAGCCATATTCACAGCATTAATAGTTTCGGTAAGAGTACCAATTTGATTTACTTTAATAAGAATAGAATTAGCAACATTTTTATAAATACCTTTTTGTAAGCGTTCAACATTAGTAACAAATAAATCATCACCAACAAGTTGAATTTGATTACCGAGGTTTTTAGTCATCAGTTGCCAGCCATCCCAGTCATCTTCGGCCATACCATCTTCAATAGAAATGATGGGATATTTTTTCACCCAATCTTTCCAGAAAGAGACCATATCGTTGGGGCTTAATTTATCGCCTGAACTTTTGTGCAGATGATAAACATTTTCTTCGGGGATAAAGTACTCAGAAGCAGCGGGGTCGAGAGCAATATAAATATGTTCGCCAGGTTTATAACCAGCAGATTCAATAGCTTTTAAAATAAACTGAATAGCTTCTTCGTTAGATTTAAGGTTAGGAGCAAAACCGCCTTCGTCGCCAACGTTAGTAGAATAACCGGCTTTTTTCAAAACCGATTTAAGAGAATGGAATACTTCAACACCCATACGTAGAGCATCAGAATACGTATCGGCACCAGCAGGCATAATCATAAATTCCTGAAAATCGATGCTATTATCGGCATGGCTACCACCATTCAGAATATTCATCATAGGAATTGGGAGAGTATTTGCGTTAACACCGCCAACATATCTGTATAAAGGCTGTCCGGTTTCTTGAGCTGCAGCATTAGCGGCAGCGAGAGAAACGCCTAATATTGCGTTAGCACCTAAATTTTGTTTATTAGGGGTACCGTCTAGATTAATCATAATAGAATCAATTGCATTTTGGTCAGTAACATCTACGCCTTGCAATTCTTTAGCAATTGTTTCATTAACATTTTGAACAGCTTTAAGGACACCTTTGCCAAGATAAAAACCTTTGTCGCCGTCTCTCATTTCAATAGCTTCGTGAATACCTGTTGAGGCACCAGAAGGAACAGCGGCTCGACCTACTGCACCACCTTGAGTATAAAGATCCACTTCTACAGTTGGATTACCACGAGAATCCAAAATTTGTCTTGCATGTACATAAATAATTTCGCTCATTGTTTTAATTTTTTAAAAATTAATAAATTTGTTTTGTGAATAATAAAAAAGGACGAAGTCAAAAACTTCATCCTCATATTGAACCGTTACTCAAAAGTAAAGAGTATCGGTTCTAAAACATTACACTTCTTTAATATTTTCATTATCAGAACCTTGATTTTTAGGTTCATCATCAATATTATTTAAATTATCAGAAGGTTTATCTTCGTTAGAAACAGGTTTAGCATCATCAATATTATCATTAACATTGCTTTGGGCAATAGTAGTTGTTTCGGCAGAAGCTGTAGCATCAACAGATTTTCTTTTGGAAGATCTACCTCTTCTAGCAGTTTTTGCTTTTTTGTCTTCTTTCTTGCTACTCATCATAAGCTCGTTATAATCAACGAGTTCAATTCTGCACATATCAGCATTGTCGCCTTTTCTAAAACCCATTTTAAGGATTCTTGTATAACCACCTGGTCTATCAGCAATTTTGAGAGCTACATCTCTAAACAATTCAGTAACGACTTCTTTGTCGCTCAAATAGCTAAACACCATTCTCCTAGAATGGGTGTTATCAGATTTAGCACGAGTTAGAAGAGGTTCAACATATTTTCTAAGAGCTTTAGCCTTAGCAACAGTAGTAACAATACCTTTATGTTTAATAAGCGAGCAGGCCATATTAGCGAGCATAGCTTTTCTGTGGGCGCTTTTTCTTGAAAGCTTATTTACTTTCCTTAAATGTCTCATTTTTAATTATTCTTTAGTCTTTGTCCAACTTATATTTTGTAACATTCATACCCAAACTCAAATTTTTAGATTTAACGAGTTCTTCGAGTTCAGATAACGATTTTTTGCCAAAATTTCTGAATTTGAGCAGATCATTTTTATTAAAAGAAACTAATTCGCCGAGAGTATCGACTTCAGCAGCTTTAAGACAGTTCAATGCTCTAACAGATAAATCTAAATCGTTAAGGCGAGTTTTTAGCAATTGCCTCATTTGCAAAGAGATATCATCAAATTCATCAGATACGTTACCATTAGGGTCATCAACAGCTATTTTCTCATCTGAGAATAAAAGAAAATGATGAATTAAAATTTTAGCAGCTTCTTTAAGAGCGTCTTTAGGAGTAATAGAGCCGTCGGTAACAATTTCAATAATAAGTTTTTCGTAGTCAGTCTTTTGCTCAACGCGGAAATTTTCTATCGAAAATTTAACGTTTTTAATAGGAGTAAAAATTGAATCAATTGCAATTGTACCGAGAGGAGCATTGAGAGATTTATTTTCTTCGGAAGGTATATAACCTCTACCTTTTTCAACAGTAAGTTCCATTGAAAGTTTCACAGAAGGTTCCATGTTGCAAATAACAAGGTCAGGGTTAAGAACCTGAAAATCGGACATAAAACGGTTGAAATCTCCTGCGGTTAAAACTTCTTTACCACTAATATTAACAACAACTTTTTCGTTGTTAATATTTTCAACTTGTTGTTTTAATCTGACTTGTTTAAGATTTAAAATTATATCTGTAACGTCCTCAGTAACACCAGAAATAGAGGAAAACTCTTGTTCAACGCCTTCAATTTTTACAGAAGTAAACGCATAACCTTCGAGCGAAGATAGCAAAATACGTCTTAAAGCATTGCCAATAGTTAATCCATATCCGGGTTCAAGAGGACGGAATTCAAAAATTCCAGTAAACTCGTTTGATTCGAGCATTATAACTTTATCCGGTTTTTGAAAAGCTAATATTGCCATTTATTTTGTTTTATAATTAATAACGACTAATTTTTATTTAGAGTACAATTCAACTATTAATTGTTCTTTAATATTTTCGGGGATTTCGTCGCGTGAAGGATAATTAAGAAATTTTCCACTCATTAAATTGTCGTCCCATTCGAGCCATGAAAAGTTATGCGCATGACCTGATAAAGAGTTAGTAATAGTTTCTAAAGCTCTGGAGCGTTCTCTTACGCTAATAATATCACCTGCTTTAAGTGAAAAGGAAGAGATATTTGTAATAGTACCATTAACAAGAATATGTCTATGAGATACTAGTTGTCGGGCAGCAGCTCTTGTAGGAGCAATACCGAGACGATACACAACGTTATCAAGGCGAGCTTCAATGAGCTGCAAGAGAACTTCGCCTGTAACACCTCTTTTACTAGAAGCTTTAGCGAATAAGTTACGGAATTGTTTTTCGAGAATACCATAAGTATATTTAGCTTTTTGTTTTTCGAGAAGCTGGATACCATATTCAGACAATTTTTTTCTTCTTTTAGAATTTCCGTGCATTCCTGGAAGAAAATTCTTTTTCTCGAAATATTTATCAGGACCATAGATTGGCTCTCTGAATTTTCTTGCTATTCTTGTTTTAGGACCTATATATCTTGCCATAAAATTGTTTATTTAAAAATTAAAATTATACTCTTCTTCTTTTAGGAGGTCTACAGCCATTGTGAGGGATAGGAGTAATATCGACTATTTCGAGAACTTCAATACCGGAGGTATGAATAGTTCTGATAGCGGATTCACGTCCAGCACCAGGTCCTTTAACAAACATCTTAACTTTTCGCAAGCCGAGGTCGTAAGCTACTTTAGCGCAGTCTTCAGCGGCTGTTTGAGCAGCGTAAGGAGTATTCTTTTTAGAACCTCTAAAACCCATTTTACCAGCAGATGACCAGGAGATAACCTGACCTGCTGCATTAGTTAATGTAATAATAACATTATTAAACGAAGCCGAAACATAAGCTCGGCCAGTTGTATCAACTTTAACAACTCTTTTTTTTGTACTTTTAGCAGTTTTTGCCATATTATATCATTGCTTTCATTATGAATAAAACTATTAACCTTTAGTAGCTTTTTTCTTATTAGCTACAGTTTTTTTTCTTCCTTTACGAGTACGAGCATTATTCTTAGTACTTTGACCTCTTACAGGTAATCCCATACGATGGCGGATACCTCTGTAACATCCAATATCCATTAGACGTTTAATATTTAATTGAGTTTCCGATCTTAATGGTCCCTCAATTTTATAATGATTATTAATCATTTCTCTGATTTTTCCTTGCTCATCGTCTGACCAATCAGAAACTTTTTTATTAAGGTCAATTCCTAAATCAATAAGAATTTTTTTTGCGGAGCTACGCCCGATACCATATATATAGGTAAGGCCAATTTCTCCTCTTTTGTTTTTTGGTAAATCTACACCAGCAATACGTGCCATATAATTATCAAATATTAATTGTCAAATAATTAAATTATCCTTGACGTTGTTTAAACTTAGGATTTTTTTTGTTAATAACAAAGAGTTTGCCTTTGCGGCGAACTATCTTACACTCAGCACTCCTCTTTTTAATTGATGTTCGTACTTTCATTTTATTTATTTTTTTAAACTTTAATACTCGTTATTAATTAAAGAACGTTAGAAAAAGATTATTTATATCTGAACGAAATTCTACCTTTAGTTAAATCATACACTGACATTTCAACTTTTACTTTATCGCCAGGTAAAATTTTAATATAATGCATTCTCATTTTACCCGAAATATGAGCAGTAATAATATGACCGTTTTCGAGTTCAACCCTAAACATAGCGTTACCCAACGATTCAATTACAGTACCATCTTGTTCTATTGCAGCTTGTTTAGCCATATTATTTTTTTAACTTAAAATTTCAGGGTGCAAATTTACAACATCTTCAACAAATTTAAAAGTAGAAATTACTTCTGCTTTATTTTTTCTTACAACAATTTGATGTTCAAAGTGAGCAGATGGTTTCCTGTCGGCTGTTCTGACAGTCCATCCATCATTTTCGTATACCACATTTTTTCTTCCAAAATTTATCATAGGTTCAATACAAATAACCATTCTTTCTTTTAATCTAGCACCTTTACCTTTTTTTCCGAAGTTAGGCACCTGAGGTTCTTCATGTAAATTTGTTCCAATGCCATGTCCAACCATATCTCTTACTACAGAATAACCCTTACTTTCGACATAATTTTGAATTGCATAACCAATATCACCAACATAATTGTCTTCAACAGCTTTTTCAATACCTATATATAAAGACATTTTAGTATGATAAAGCAATTTTAAGATTTCCTCTTTAACATTTCCAACAGCAAAAGTATAAGCGTAATCGCCATAGTAGCCATTCATTTTCACACCACAATCAACAGAAATCACATCACCATCCTTAACGACTTCATTTCCTGGTATACCGTGTACTACTTTATCATTAATAGAAGTACAAAGAGTAGCAGGGAAGCCATTGTAACCTTTAAAACCCGGCGAACCACCATTACTGCGAATATAATCCTCAGCAATTCTATCAAGGTAAGCCGTTGTAACACCTGGTTTAAGTACTTTAGCTACTTCAGCAAGAGTTTTTCCAACAAGCAAAGAACTTTGTTTCAATAAAAATATTTCTTCTTCCGATCTAATATTAATCATTATGTTAAAACATTAATCAACCACTTACACTAAAAGAAGAGCGTCCTTTAATACGTCCTGATTTAGTAAGGCCGTCGTAATGGCGCATTAGCAGGTGACTTTCAATTTGTTGCAAAGTATCTAAAATAACACCAACAAGAATGAGCAACGATGTACCACCATAAAACTGAGCAAATTGGCTATTTACGCCAGCAAGGCTGACTAAAGCAGGCATAATAGCGACAAAAGCTAAAAATATTGATCCTGGTAAAGTAATTTTTGACATTACATTATCAATAAATTCTGCTGTTTTTTTGCCGGGTTTGATACCGGGTATAAAACCACCGTTTTTCTTCATATCTTCAGCCATTTGATTAGGATTAATAGTAATGGCAGTATAAAAATAAGTAAAGAGAATAATAAGAAGAGCAAAAGTAAAATTATACCAAAAACCCGTAAAATCGGCAAAAGCTGAAGCAAAACCAGTCATTGTTTCAGAGCTTGAAAACCCAGCAAGAGTAATAGGAATAAACATAATAGCCTGAGCAAAAATGATAGGCATAACGCCTGCTGCATTAACTTTTAAAGGTATGTATTGACGAACTCCACCATATTGTTTATTACCAACAATACGTTTAGCATATTGCACAGGAATTTTACGAGTGCCTTGGACAAGCAAAATACAAACAAGAATTACTAATACAAGTATTACAATTTCGACAAGGAAAACAACCAAGCCTCCTCCTTGTTCTTCGAGACGTGAAAAAAATTCAGATGCTAAAGCAAAAGGCAAACGAGCAATAATACCAATCATAATGATAAGCGAAATACCATTACCAATACCTTTATCTGTAATTTTTTCGCCAAGCCACATAATAAACATAGTACCAGCGACAAGAATAATTACAGACATAACCCAAAACAGCACATTTTGTCCTACAGCAGGATCCAACAAAGGAATAGTAGGATATACTTCGCCGCTAATATTATCGCGATAATAAGGTCCAATTGTGTTTATCAGATTTGTAATATAAGCGGGAGCCTGCCCTGCAGTAATAATAACAGTAAGGTATCTGGTAATTTGATTAATTTTCTTACGACCACTTTCACCTTCTTTTTGTAATTTTTGAAAATAAGGTATAGCCATACCAAGTAACTGAATAACAATAGAAGCACTGATATATGGCATAATACCGAGAGCGAAAATAGAAGCGTTAGAAAAAGCACCGCCCGAGAACATATTCAAAAGCCCAAGAATACCATCTTGCGTTTGCTGTTCCAAATTTGCCAATCCTCTGGGGTCTACTCCAGGAAGAACAATAAAAGACCCAAGTCTGTAAAGCAGAATTATACCGAGAGTAAAAATTATTCTACTTCTAAGATCTTCAATCTTATAAATATTTCGTATTGTCGCTATAAACCTTTTCATTATAAAAAATTATATTTTGGTTGCTTTACCACCTGCAGTTTCAATAGCTGTTTGAGCAGAAGCAGAAAATGCATGAACTTTAACTTCTACAGATGATTTGATTTCGCCACGTCCAAGAATTTTTACAAGTTGATTTTTTGAAGCTAACCCATTATTGATGAGTACATCAATATCAACAACACTTAAATTATGTTTATCAATAAGTTGTTGTAATGTATCAAGGTTAATTCCATTAAATTCTTTACGGTTAAAATTTTTAAAACCGAATTTAGGCAGTCTTCTAGCCATAGGCATTTGCCCACCTTCAAAACCACTTTTTCTTGAATAACCGGAACGAGATTTGGCACCTTTATGACCACGAGTAGAAGTTCCACCTCTGCCAGAACCTTGACCGCGGCCTATTCTTTTTTCCTTTTTAACTGAACCTTTTGCAGGTTTAAGATTACTTAAATCCATCTTTTTTAAATATTATAAGATCAATATTTTAAATTTCTTCAATTTTTAATAAATGTTTTACTTTGTTAATCATACCTTCTATTTGAGGAGTATTAACAACATCAATAGGGCGATTGAGCCTTTTGATACCGAGAGCTACCAAGGTTTTCTTTTGATCGCTTGGGCGGTCAATAGCACTTTTTACTTGAGTTATCTTTAATTTCTTCATATTACACAAGATTCTTTAACCGTTAAACACTTTGTTAAGGTCAACACCTCTAAGTTGAGCAACAGTAATTGGGTCTCTCATGCATAAGAGAGCTTCAATAGTAGCTTTAACAACACTATGAGGATTAGAAGAGCCTTTAGATTTTGCGAGAACGTCTCTAACGCCTACGCTTTCGAGGACAGCACGCATAGCACCTCCAGCGATAACACCGGTACCAGGGGCAGCGGGTTTAAGGAACACCAAAGCGCCTGCATATTTTCCAGTTTGTTCATGAGGAACAGTACCTTTGAAAATTGGCACTCTTATCAAGTTTTTCTTTGCATCATCCACACCTTTGGCAATAGCAGCGGTAACTTCCTTAGCTTTACCAAGTCCATAACCTACAACACCATTTTCATCTCCAACAACAACAATTGCTGAAAAACTGAAAGTACGGCCACCTTTGGTAACCTTAGTAACTCTTTGAATAGCTACTAACTTATCTTTTAATTCAATTTCGGTTGATTTAACCCTTTTTACACTAATTCTTGGCATAATACTTTTATAATTTAAGTCCTCCTTCACGGGCAGCATCTGCAAGGGATTTAACCCTTCCATGGTACAGGTACCCGCTCCTGTCAAAAACCACTTGATTAATACCGGCATCTATTGCCTTTTTTGCAATCAGATTACCAACTAATTTAGCTTGTTCAACTTTGTTGACTTTTTTATCAGCAATATCAGCAACTCTAGAAGATGCAGATGCTAATGTTTTTCCATTTAAGTCATCAATAATTTGAGCATAAATCTGTTTGTTGCTTCTGAACACGCTAAGACGAGGTCTTTCTGCGGTTCCTTTAACAACCTTACGGATTCTCATTTTAATCCGTGTTCTTCTGTAAACTCTTTTATCAGTACTCATCCCTATATTTGGATTTTATAATTAAAAATTACTTTTGAGCTGCCGATTTCCCTGCTTTTTTACGAACAACTTCATTAAGAAATCTTATACCTTTACCTTTATAAGGTTCAGGTTTTCTTAATGAGCGGATTTTAGCAGCAACTTGTCCAATCAATTCTTTATCAATAGAAGTTAAAATAATAGTAGGATTTTTACCTCTTTCGGCAGTAGTTTCAACTTTAACTTCGTTTGGTAAAACAAAAATAATATTATGTGAATAACCAAGCGACAGTTCTAATTGTTGCCCTGTAGCCTGAGCTTTATATCCTACTCCAACCAATTCCTGAACAATCTTAAAGCCATCAGAAACACCTTTAACCATATTGGCTACTAATGCTCTGTATAAACCGTGAAAAGCTCTTGTTTGATTTTCTTCATTATTTCTTTCAAAAACTAAATTATTACCATCAATATTTAATTTAATAGAAGGATCAATTTTACGGGTTAGTTCTCCTTTAGGTCCTTTAACAGTAATAATATTATCCTTATCAATACTCACCTGTACTCCGCTTGGTATAACAACAGGTAATTTTCCTATACGTGACATATCAGTCTTCCTCCTTAAATTAAATTAGCTAATAAAACATAAAACTTCACCACCAATATTAAGTTTTCTAGCTTCCTTATCAGTAATAATACCTTTAGAAGTAGAAAGTATGGCAATACCAAGTCCATTCTGAACTCTAGGTAAAGTTTCGGCGTTAGTATATTTTCTTAAACCAGGTTTACTAACTCTTTCTAAAGAATTTATAGCTGAGAGTTTTGTTCCTGCATGGTATTTAAGAGCAATCTTAATATTACCGGGTAGTTTATCATCTTCAAATTTATAATTAAGAATATAACCATAATCGAAAAGAATGCGGGTTAATTCTTTTTTAATTTTTGAAGAAGGTATTTCTACCACTTTATGATTAGCCATCACAGCATTTCTAATTCTTGTCAGGTAATCGGCTATTGGGTCTGTAACCATTGTTCTAATTTTTTTTCAATTTACTTAATAAATAATATTTACCAACTTGATTTTGTAACACCGGGTATTAACCCAGCTAAAGCCATTTCGCGGAAATTAATACGAGATATTCCAAAAATTCTCATATATCCTTTAGGTCTGCCGGTTAATTTGCATCTGTTATGTAATCTAACAGGCGATGCATTTTTGGGTAACTTTTGAAGAGCAATATAATCACCTTGTTCTTTAAGTGCTTTTCGTTTTTCAGCATATTTTTCGACCAATGCTTTGCGTTTTATTTCCCGTGCTTTTATTGATTCTTTTGCCATATAAATTTTAATTATTTTTTTGATTTTTAAAAGGTAATCCAAATTCTTTAAGAAGAGCCATAGCTTCTTTATCAGTTTTTGCAGTAGTAACAATAGTAATATCCATACCTTTCATTTTTACTACTTTATCAATATTAATTTCAGGGAATATAATCTGTTCAGAAACGCCGAATGTATAATTACCACGGCCATCAAAACCTTTATCATTAATACCTCTGAAATCTCTAACACGAGGAATAGCAACTGAGATAAGACGATCTAAAAATTCGTACATTTTATCACTTCTCAAAGTAACCCTAACACCAATAGGCATACCTTTACGCAATTTAAAATTTGAGATATCCTTTTTAGATTTAGTAGCTACCGCCTTTTGACCGGTAATATGAGTCATTTCTTCTATAGAATTATCTATATGTTTTTTATCAACAATAGCTATACCTAATCCTTGATTTACACATATTTTAGTAATTTTAGGCACCTGCATTATGTTTATATACTGAAATTGTTCTTTTAATGCTGGTACAACTTCATTAAAATATTTTTCTCTTAATCTGGGTTTATATTCCATTATTTGATTTCCTCCCCTGATTTTTTAGATATTCTGATTGATTTATTATTTTTGTCAAGTCCACGTCCCACTCTTACAGGTTTACCAGTAGAATCAACAACCATAAGATTAGAAATATGAACAGGAGCTTCTTTTTTAACAATACCACCTTGGGTATTTTTAGCGTTAGGCTTTGAATGTTTAGATACCATATTAATACCTTCAACAATAGCCTTTTGAGTATCGGGCATAACAATAAGGACTTTTCCTTGTTGCCCAGAGTAATTGCCTGCAATTACTTGCACGTTATCACCTTTTTTTATATGTAATTTTTTTCGCGTCATCATTTTAAAATTTTTAAAGCACTTCTGGTGCAAGTGACACAATTTTCATAAACTGTTTTTCTCTTAATTCTCTGGCAACAGGTCCAAATATACGTGTTCCTCTTAGCTCATCTGTAGCTGTTAGGAGTACTACTGCATTATCATCAAAACGAATATATGAACCGTCGATACGACGAATTTCCTTTTTAGTTCTGACAACTACTGCTTTAGTTACAGTACCTTTTTTAATGTTTCCTGATGGAATAGCATCTTTAACAGTAACGATAATTTTATCGCCTATACCAGCATATCTTTTCTTTGTGCCTCCAAGCACACGAATACATAACACCTGTTTTGCACCGCTGTTATCTGCAACGGTAAGTCTTGATTCTTGTTGTATCATGGTTATTTAGCTCTTTCAAGGATTTCAACTAATCGCCAGCTTTTATTTTTGCTGAGCGGACGTGTTTCAGAAATGCGAACAATATCACCTTCGTTACACTCATTTTTTTCATCATGTGTAATAAATCGTGAAGTTTTCTTCACAAATTTACCGTATATGGGATGTTTCATTTTTCTTTCAACCAGCACAACAACGGATTTATCCATTTTGTTACTGACAACGATCCCTGTTCTTTCCTTTCTTAAATTTCTTGTTTCCATTATATTTTACTTGGATTCTTGTAAATTATTTTCTTCTTTCATTTCTCTGTGTCTTAATTCAGTTTTAATTCGTGCAATAGTTTTGCGGTAAGCACGTAGTTTCATTGGATTTTCCAATTGTGAAACAGCATGATTAATACGCAGCTTAGTAAGCTGTTTTACTTCAATTTCCAATCTTTCTTTAAGATCGGCAGTTGACAATTCTGATATTATATCTTGTTTCATTTTTATTTTAATTAAGTGTTAGAAATATTATACAGATTCTTCAACATAATCGCGTCTAACAACAAATTTAGTAACAATAGGTAACTTTTGAGCTCCAAGTCTTAAAGCTTCACGAGCAATATCCAAAGGTACACCTTCAACTTCAAATAAAATTCTTCCGGGTGTAACACGAGCAACAAAATATTCTGGAGCTCCTTTCCCTTTACCCATACGAACTTCTGCAGGTTTTTTAGTTATTGGTTTATCAGGAAAAATTCTAATCCAAATTTGACCTTCACGTTTCATATAACGAGTAATTGCCTGACGGGCAGCTTCAATCTGCCGGGCAGTAATAAAAATACTTGCAGTTGATTTAATAGCAAACGAACCGAAAGCAATTTCACTACCTCTCTTGGCATTACCTTTCATTTTACCTTTTTGTTGCTTACGGTATTTTGTCTTTTTGGGCTGTAACATCGTTAATATTTTTTAAATTCAAATTTTCTTAATTATCTTATTTTTTTCTGTTTGGTTTCCCCTTAGGATTACTTCCACCACCTGTATGATGCTTGGTTTTAGGTGCTAAAAAAGGTGTACTTAAATCTCTTTTACCATAAACTTCACCTTTACATATCCATACTTTAATACCAATACGACCATAAGTTGTATGTGCTTCATCAGTAGCATAGTCAATATCGGCTCTTAGAGTATGCAAAGGTATACGCCCTTCTTTATATATTTCGGTTCTTGCCATTTCGGCACCTGCCAATCTTCCACCAATCTGAACTTTAATACCTTCAGCACCCATTCTTATTGAAGAAGCAATGGAAGTTTTTATAGCACGTCTGAATGAAACACGACCTTCAATTTGTCTTGCAATAGAAGAAGCTACAATAACAGCATCTAATTCAGGGCGTTTAATTTCAGAAATATTTATTTGTATCTCTTTGTCGGTAATTTTCTTCAATTCTTCTTTTAATTTATCGACTTCAGCGCCACCTTTACCAATAATGATACCTGGGCGTGCTGTATAAATAGTAACCGTAACAAGTTTTAGAGTTCTTTCAATAAAAATTTTTGAAATTCCTGCTTTAGAAAGCCTAGCATTTAGATACTTTCTGATTTTGTTATCTTCTACAAGTTTGGCTTCATAATGATTTCCACCGAACCAGTTGGAATCCCAACCACGGATGATACCAAGTCTATTGCCTATTGGATTGGTTTTTTGTCCCATTTATATTTAAAAATTAATTTGTTGTTGATTCGTTTTCATCTATTGTGTCATTTTCAAAAATTTCAGCACTTCTACTGTCAATAATCAGAGTAACATGATTTGAGCGCTTACGTATTCTATGTGCCATACCTTTAGGTACAGGACGAATACGTTTTAATGTTCTTCCTTGGTCTACAAAAATTTCTTTGACATATAAGTTACTATCTTCCATTCTTACACCTTCATTTTTAGCCTGCCAATTAGAAATAGCAGACAATAAAAGTTTGTAGAGTTTAGGAGCAACATCCTTGCTACTGGTTTTTAAAATATGCAAAGCTTGTTCAACGCTTTTGCCTCTGACAATATCAGTAACAATTCTCATCTTTCTAGGCGAAGATGGACAATTCATTAATTTAGCAAGATAAATATCTTTTCTTGCTTCTTTGCGTTCAGTTGCGCTATTACGTTTTCTTATTCCCATTTTAAAAAACTTTCTTATTTTTTACCTTTATTACCTGCATGCCCACGGAATATACGTGTTGGAGAAAACTCTCCCAATTTATGACCTACCATATTTTCGGTTACATAAACAGGTATAAACTTATTACCATTATGAACTGCAATAGTTTGACCAACAAAATCAGGCGAAATCATTGAACTTCTGGAATATGTTTTTACAACAACCTTTTTATTAGAATTAAGATTCTCAATAACTCTTTTTTCGAGTTTCCAGTGAATATAAGGTCCTTTTTTAAGTGAACGGCTCATGTTATCTTATAGCTTAATTACAATTATTTTTTTCTTCTTTCAACAATAAATTTATTGGAAGGGTTTTTTCTGGAACGAGTTTTAAAACCCTTAGCTGGTATACCATTTCTTGAGCGTGGATGACCGCCCGAAGCTCTTCCTTCTCCTCCACCCATAGGATGGTCAACAGGATTCATAACAACACCTCTTGTTCTAGGTCTACGACCCTGCCATCTTGAACGACCAGCTTTACCTGATTTTTCTAAATTATTTTCAGGGTTTGAAACCATTCCTATAGTAGCTTTACAAGTCAATAATACTTTACGTGTTTCACCTGAAGGTAATTTTATAATAGCATATTTCCCATCTCTGCTTTGAAGATTACAGTGATTACCACCACTTCGAGCAATTTTAGCCCCTTGTCCTGGCCTTAATTCTATATTATGAATAACTGTTCCTAAAGGAATATCGCTCAAATAAAGAGCATTTCCAATTTCAGGACTGGCTTTTCTGCCTGCAATTATTTCTTGACCTACTTTTATTCCGTTAGGTGCAATAATATACCTTTTTTCACCATCAACATAATTTATTAAAGCTATACGAGCAGAACGATTAGGATCGTACTCAATAGTTTTAACAATTCCTTTAATATCTTCTTTATCGCGTTTAAAATCAATAATTCTATATTGTTTTTTATGACCACCTCCACGATATCTAACAGTCATTTTGCCGGAGCTATTTCTGCCACCTGTTCTTTTAATAGGTGCAATCAAGCTTTTTTCCGGTTTAGAAGTAGTTATATCGGAAGAGCCGCCAATTATCTTAAAACGCTGACCCGGTGTTGTCGGTTTAAATTTCTTTAATGCCATAATCTTAAATGCTACTGTAAAAATCTATTGTTTGACCTTCTTTTAATGTAATAATTGCTTTTTTGAAAGCTGCCTTTTTACCAGTGATAAACCCTGTTTTAGTATATCTAGATTTTCGTTTACCTTGATAAATCATAGTAGAAATGTCAGCCACATTAACATCATAAAGTGCTTCAACTTCTTTTTTGATTTGGACTTTAGTGGCTTCTTTACGAACCACAAAACCGAATTTATTTAATTTTTCGGTAATGCCCGTCATTTTCTCGGTTATCAATGGCTTAATTATGATACTACTCATGTTTTTAAAAATTAAATATTATTTTCGATTTCATCTTTTTCTCCAGCACTTAACCATTTTTCAATTTCGTTCAATGCACTTTCTTGTAAAAGTAATGTACCAGAATTAAGTATTTCGTAAGTATTTAAGCTGTTTACAGATGTAACGCCAGCCTTAGGTATGTTACGAGCCGACAAATATACGTTTTTATCGCTTTCCTTTAACACAAGAAGTGATTTTTTTTCAGAAATATTAAGGTTTTTTAAAAATTCTGTGTAAGTTTTAGTTTTTGGCTGGTCAAAAGAAAAATCTTCAATTACTACAATTGAATTTTCAACTGCTTTATAACTTAAAGCAGACTTACGAGCGAGGCGTTTTAATTTTTTATTAAGTTTAAAACTATAATCTCTGGGGTCTGGACCAAAAACACGTCCTCCACCAACAAATAAGGGAGATTTTATATCACCAGCGCGAGCGCCACCAGTACCTTTTTGTCTTTTCAATTTTTTTGTAGTAGCATTAATTTCGCTACGGTCTTTAGTTTTATGAGTACCTTGCCTTTTATTTGCCATATACTGTTTAACATCTAAATATATAGCATGGTCATTAGGCTCAATACCAAATATAGAACTGTCAAGACTAATTTTTCTTGAAGTTTCTTGCCCGTTAATATTAAATACTGTTAGCTCCATCTTTCAACTATTATATATGAACCATTAGCTCCAGGTACTGCACCTTTAACTAAAATTAAATTTTTTTCAGTGTCAATTTTCGCTATTTGAAGATTGATCATTTTTACTCTCTTACCTCCCATTTGCCCTGCCATTCTTAGTCCTTTAAATACTCTTGAAGGCCAAGAAGAACCTCCAAGTGAACCAGGCGCACGCTGCCTATTATGTTGTCCGTGAGTTGATTCTCCAACACCTGCAAAATTATGTCTTTTAACAACACCCTGAAACCCACGACCTTTTGAAACGCCAACAACGTCAACATATTCACCTTCTATAAATATATCAGCTTTTAAAACATCACCAAATTTTTTCTGATGACCTACTTCAAAACGTGAAAATTCAACAATAACGCGTTTTGGTGTTGTGCCAGCTTTTTCAAAATGACCTTTTAATGCCTTAGTAGTATGCTTTTCCTTTTTTTCATCAAAAGCTAACTGTATAGCATCATAGCCATCGCTGCTCTGCGTCTTAACCTGCGTAACAACACAAGGACCAGCCTGAATAACCGTACATGGAATATTACGTCCATCGGCATCATATATACTGGTCATCCCTATTTTTTTTCCTATTAATCCAGACATTGTTTATAAATTCTTTTATTAATATTTTTCTTAAAAATCAATTAAACTCAACAATTAAACTTTTATTTCAACTTCAACACCGCTTGGTAATTCAAGTTTCATCAAAGCATCAATAGTCTTTGAAGTAGTACTGTAAATATCAAGCAATCTTTTATAAGTACATAATTGAAATTGTTCTCTTGATTTTTTGTTAACAAAAGTTGAACGTAATACTGTAAAAATCTTTCTGTTTGTAGGCAAAGGAATAGGTCCATTAACTACAGCACCCGTTGCTTTGACAGTTTTTACAATTTTTTCAGCAGACTTGTCAACCAGATTATGGTCGTAAGATTTTAATTTTATTCTTATCTTTTGGCTCACGGCTTTTTATTTTAAACACAATTATTGTTAATAATTAATTAAATATCCTTTAATTCGATAAATAATATCGTTTGTTATTTCTTTGGGTACAGGCAAATAATGTGAAAACTCCATACTTGATGTAGCTCTTCCTTGCGATAGCGTTCTTAATGTAGTTACATAACCAAACATTTCAGCCATAGGCACAGTAGCTTTAATTACCTGAAAATTTGCTCTTGAAGATATTCCAGTAACTTGTGCCCTTCTTCTGTTTAAATCACCTGTTATTTCACCAATATACATATCTGGAGTAACAACTTCAAGGTTCATTATTGGTTCAATAAGTCCAGGTTTAGCCTTTTTACACGCTTCTTTAAATGCAAGACTAGCTGCAACTTCAAAAGCAAGAGAATCAGAATCAACTGAATGTATTGAGCCATCCAACAACCTCACTTTAAGACTTTGCATCTGAAAACCTGCAAGCACACCATTCAGCATAGCAGATGTAAAACCTTTCTTAACACCTGTTATATATTCCTTTGGTATTTTACCACCTTTAATCTCATCAACAAATTCAATACCTTTTGCTTCATAAGATGCTGGCGATAGCTCTACAACAATTTCAGCAAATCTTCCTTTTCCACCAGTTTGTTTTTTATATACTTCGCGATGTATTACTGTATCAAATATAGCTTCTTTATAAGCAACCTGAGGCTTACCCTGAGTACATTCAACATTAAACTCCCTATGTAACCTATCTAAAAGTATTTCAAGATGTAATTCTCCCATACCGTTAATTAAGGTTTGTCCTGTTTCTTCATTTGTATTGATATGAAAAGTAGGATCTTCCTCAGCAAGTTTATTAAGGCTGCTGTTTAGTTTCTCAATATCAGCCTGAGTTTTTGGCTCAACAGCTATACTAATAACAGGTTCAGGAAAAACTATAGATTCAAGAGATATGGGATGTTTTTCATCGCATAATGTGTTACCAGTTCTTATTTCTTTAAATCCAACTGTTGCACATATATCACCAGCTTTAACACATTCAAGTGTATTATATTTATTAGCATGTACCTGCAACAATTTAGAAATTCTTTCTTTCTTTCCAGTTGATGTATTCAACAAATACGAACCTGTTTTCATAGTACCTGAGTAAACTCTAAAAAATGCAATTCTTCCAACATAAGGGTCGGTTGCAATTTTAAAAGCTAGTCCACAGAATGGTTCATTTTCGTCAGTTTTTCTAATCTCTTCTTTTTCAGTATAAGGGTTAATACCTTTAACAGCAGGAATATCCAAAGGATTAGGTAAATAATCTACTATAGCATTTAATAGTAATTGAACTCCTTTATTTTTGAACGAAGCACCGCAAACAACAGGTGTAATTCTCATCTCAATAGTTGCTTTTCTAACTGCATCTATAATATCCTGAGATGAAATTGAATCTGGATTTCGCATAAACTTTTCTAACAAATCTTCTCTTTCCTCAGCTACACCTTCAATAAGTTTACTTCTATACTCATAAACAATATCGTTCATATCTTCAGGTATAGGTACAATTTTGTAACTAGCACCTAAAGAAATATCATCCCAAATAACCGCATTATTATTTACCAAATCAACAACACCAGTAAAAGAATCTTCTACACCTATTGGTAGTTGTAATAATACAGGTTGGGCATCTAATTTTTCTTTAATTTCATTAACAACATTAAAAAAATCGGCACCAGAGCGGTCCATTTTATTAATGTAACTAATTCGTGGAACATTATATTTATTAGCTTGGTGCCAAACAGTTTCAGACTGGGGTTGAACACCACCAACAGCACAAAATAATGCTACAGCACCATCAAGTACCCTAAGTGAACGTTCTACTTCAACAGTAAAATCTACATGACCTGGAGTATCAATAATATTAATCTTATATTGTGTACTATTATACTTCCAAAATATAGAAGTTGCAGCCGAAGTTATGGTAATGCCTCGTTCTTGTTCTTGAACCATCCAATCCATAGCAGCGGCTCCGTCGTGAACCTCGCCAATTCGGTGTGTAATGCCGGTATAGTATAACATCCTCTCAGTAGTTGTGGTTTTACCCGCATCTATGTGAGCCATTATACCAATATTTCTAATATTTTGTAGAAGTTCCGACATTATTCAACACTTAATTAAAATCTAAAATGAGAGAATGCTTTATTAGCTTCAGCCATTCTATGAGTATCTTCTTTACGTTTAAAAGCGGCACCCTCTTCTTTATAGGCAGCCATAATTTCAGAAGCTAATTTCTGAGCCATAGATTTTTCGTGGCGTTTACGAGCATAATTAACAAGTGCTTTCATTCCTATTGACTGTTTTCTGCCAGGTCTTAT
Organism: uncultured Bacteroidales bacterium; assembly: GCA_964504265.1. Taxonomy (GTDB): domain Bacteria; phylum Bacteroidota; class Bacteroidia; order Bacteroidales; family JAKIYJ01; genus JAKIYJ01. The sequence goes on along the minus strand of CAZDEU010000035.1, from coordinate 908 downwards.
TTCAGAAGGTATTTGAAAAGTAGCACCACCAATTCTTCGGCTTCTTACTTCAACAGAAGGTGTTACATTAGCCAAAGCTTTTTTCCATATTTCCAATCCATCTTCTTTAGTTTTTTCAGATACTATATCAATAGCATCATAAAAAACTTTATAAGCAACATTTTTTTTGCCTTGAAGCATAATATTGTCAACGAACTTTGTAACAATAATTTCATTGTATCGTGGGTCCGGTGCAATAGGCCGTTTTTTTGGTCTTGATTTCCTCATCGCTTATTTATTTATTTCTTTTGTACTTTAGGTCTTTTAGTACCATATTTACTTCTTCTTTGTTTACGTCCATCTACTCCTGATGTGTCTAATGCACCTCTTATTATATGGTAACGCACGCCTGGTAAGTCTTTTACTCTACCTCCTCTAATCAGAACTAAACTATGTTCTTGAAGATTATGTCCTTCGCCGGGAATATAGGCGTTAACTTCTTTAGAATTGGTAAGTCGAACTCTGGCGACTTTACGCATTGCGGAATTTGGCTTCTTAGGAGTAGTTGTATATACTCTTACACAAACTCCACGTCTTTGTGGGCTTGCGTCTAAAGCAGGTGATTTACTTTTGTAAACCAATTTCTTTCTTCCTTTACGAACTAATTGCTGTATCGTAGGCATATCAATAGTTTTATTAAAACAATATATCCCTCTTAAATTTGGGACTGCAAAGGTAAAATTATTTTTTTACTTTCCAAAACTCTTACCTAAAAATATTTTAAGTTTTTTTTTATTAATTAACAATTTATTACTCGCTACGACTTATTTAAGGCTGTTTTTAGTAAAATTTTATGGTTTCAATATTTTTATAAAATATTTTATTTTGTGATGATAATTAAAACTATCTCACCTAATTTTAAAATGTTA
>CAZDEU010000034.1:0-20268 GCA_964504265.1 uncultured Bacteroidales bacterium | reverse complement strand
GCTAAAAAACTTGCCTAAAGCCGACATTATTATTCATTCGGGCGATTCTTCTTTTGCAGGTTCAGATAGTGAAGTGTTGGATTTTATGAATTGGTTTTGCGATTTGGATTACCCTCATAAAATTTTTGTAGCAGGAAATCACGATGATTGTTTATATGACGGACAAATTGAGGGTTTGCCTGATAATTTTTATTATCTTTGTCATTCAGGTATTGACATTGAGGGAGTAAGGTTTTGGGGCGTTCCGTTGTTTTTGGGCGACGCATTAAAAGAAGGTCGCATAATGCAGATAATGGCACAAATTCCCGAAAACACCGATGTATTGATTTCGCATGGACCGCCTTATGGAATTTTAGATTTTGACGACAATATAAATTATGGTTGTAAATATTTGCTGAAAGCCGTTGAACGAGTAAAACCTCGCTATCATTTGTTTGGACACATTCACGCAAATTATGGAATACGGAAAATTGGACAAACAACTTTTGTGAATTCAGCAATAATGAACGAAATGTACGAGTTTGTAAATAAACCGAAATTGTTGGAGATATTGAGAAAATGAAGCAAAGAAAAAGCAATAAAGGACGGGCAAGCAACATGCAGTTTACTGTAATACAGGGTGTTGTCTCGCAGATCATGATTGATACATTTGGAAGTGAGATGCCCGTGCAAACATTTATGAACCCTGAATAAAAGCAATCTAGCAACCCAATGAAACGACAATTAAACAATTTCTACAAAAATTTCAATATCAACAAAGGTGAAGAAATATTTGATGTTTTATTTCAACAAAAAAATACAGATATTAAAATTGAACGTATAATTTCATCGGCACATAAAACTCCCAAAGGCAATTGGTATAATCAAGAAAATGATGAGTGGGTTATGATTATAAAAGGTGAAGCAAAAATTGAATTTTTTGACGGAGAAATATTTATTATGAAAGAAGGCGATTATTTATCAATTCCCAAAAACGACAAACACAGAGTAATATACACTTCCGAAAATCCAGAATGCTTGTGGTTAGCAATTCATTTAAAAAATAATGTATAAAAAAAGAGTAAGCCCCTATATCGCACCGCATCAACCACTTACCTTTGCTTCCTTCCGGACCTGGAGGAGTTCAGTGGGAGCTGGTCGTATGAGACTTACCCACTGCAAAATTAGTAATTTTATATTAACTAACAAGATTTTTTGTAATATTTCTTATTATTTTAAGTTAATTTATCATATTTGCTAAAAATTTCAAATCAATTATTTTATGGAACACAATTCATACAACACAAAATCAGAAAGTTCACTCAATTTTTCATTAAAATACGGGCTTTTACTTGCAGCAACACTTTTTGTTATTCACATTATTAATTATTTAACAAATTTTGAGTTTGAATTTATAAGCTATTTGAATCATATTGCAATTATTGCAATTATTGTATTAGGTGCAGTAACATATAAGAGAAATTTTCTGAATGGTTTTATCAGCTATGGAAAAGCTCTATCAATTACTATCATGATTAGCATTTCTGGTTTATTAGTATATTCAGCTCTACTTTTTTTATTCCTTAAATTTTTTGATGCTGTCATTTTAGATATTCTTCAAAGAAAAGCTATGGAAAAAATTATTGAAAACCCTCAAATAAGTAACGCACAATTTGATCAAATTGAATCAACAATGAGATTTATGTTTACTCCCCTACTCTTTTCTTTATCAAATTTTTTGAGCTTAGTTTTTTATTCAACTTTTTACTCATTAATATCATCTGCTTTTATTAAGAAAAAAGATTCTTCTTTTGACGCTAATTTTAAAAAATATAAAAATGAATATTTCGATAATAATTCCTCTATATAATGAAGTTGAATCGCTAAAAGAATTAACTTCGTGGATACATAAAGTAGTTTCATCGATAGAATTAACTTACGAAATTATTTTAGTAGACGACGGTAGTACTGACGGTTCTTGGAAACAGATACTCGAATTATCTAAACAAAATCCATCAATTAAAGGCATTAAATTCAGAAGAAACTACGGAAAATCAGCAGCTTTAAACGTTGGTTTTAATGCTGCCAAAGGCGATGTAGTTATAACAATGGATGCAGACCTACAGGACAGCCCCGAAGAAATACCCGAATTATACAGAATGATTACAGAAGAAGGATATGACCTCGTTTCGGGCTGGAAGAAAAAACGATACGACCCTATTACCAAAACTATTCCTACAAAATTATTTAATTGGACCACACGCAAAATGTCGGGAATTAAACTACATGATTTTAATTGTGGTTTAAAAGCATATAAAAAAGATGTCGTTAAAAGTATTGAAGTTTATGGCGAAATGCACCGTTACGTACCAGTTATAGCCAAATGGGCAGGTTTCAGAAAAATTGGCGAAAAAGTTGTTTCACATCAGAAAAGAAAATACGGAGTTACAAAATTTGGCATTGAAAGATTTATAAACGGTTTCCTTGATTTACTTTCTATAAGTTTTACTTCTCGTTTTGCTAAAAAACCTATGCACTTTTTCGGCTCGCTCGGAACTATTACTTTTTTGATTGGCTTTGTAATTGCAATTTACCTAGCTGTCGCAAAAATATTTTTTGAAGCATATAGAATGGTTGACCGTCCTTTATTTTATCTTGGTCTACTTGCAATGATTATTGGTACTCAATTATTTATGACTGGCTTCTTAGCCGAAATGACTTCCCGAAATGCTCCCGACAAAAATCATTACTTAATAGAAAGTAAAACTGATAATGATGAATAAAAAAAAAGTTGTTATACTTGGCTCGGCTTATCCTTTAAGAGGTGGTCTCGCTTCGTACAACGAAAGACTATGTAAAGCTTTTTCTGAAGCAGGTTATCAATCAAGAATTGAAACTTTTGAATTACAATATCCTAACTTTTTATTTCCCGGCAAAACTCAGTTTTCGCAAGATACCCCACCCGAAAATATTAGTATTACCATTTCTGTTAATTCAATAAATCCTTTTAATTGGATAAAAATTGGAAATAAAATTAAAAAAGAAAAACCTGATATTTTAATTATTAAATACTGGTTACCTTTTATGGGACCTTGCTTTGGCACTATTGCTAGAAAAGTTAAAAAAAATAAACACACAAAAATTATTTCCATACTTGATAATATTATACCTCACGAAAAAAGACTAGGAGATAAACTTTTTACAAAATATTTTGTAAAACCTGTCGATGGATTTGTTGCAATGAGTAAATCTGTAATGAACGATTTGTCTTTTTTTGATAAATCGAAACCCAGAGTTTTTAGCCCTCATCCTTTGTATGATAATTATGGAGATATAATTAATAAAAATTTAGCCCGACAACAATTAAATATAGACAAAGATATAAATTTGATTTTGTTTTTTGGCTTGATTAGAGATTATAAAGGTCTTGACATTTTACTAAAAGCTCTATCAAACGAAATTTTAAAAGACAAAAATTTAAAATTGCTTGTAGCAGGTGAATTTTATTCTGATAGTGCTAATTATTATAAAATTATTGAAGAAAATAATTTAAAAAACAAAGTAATTTTAACAAATGGGTTTGTCCCCGACAGCGAAGTTGCAAAATATTTTTGTGCCTCCGATTTAGTTGTTCAGCCATATAAAACTGCTACTCAAAGTGGAGTAACACAAATTGCATATCATTTTAATATTCCTATGATAGTAACAAATGTTGGCGGTTTACCTGAATTGGTTCCTGATGGCATTGCTGGCTATGTTGTTGAACCCGAGCCAAATGCTATCGCAAATGCTATAAATAAATACTTTGACGAAAATAAAATTACTGAACTTACTAATAATATTTCTATAGAAAAAACTAAATATTCGTGGGAAATAATGGTAAAATCAATTGAATCATTAATAAATTAAATATATGATAATCAGAAGCAAAGCTCCTTTACGTTTAGGTCTTGCCGGCGGCGGAACAGATGTATCGCCATATTGCGATTTATACAATGGTGCTATATTAAACGCAACTATCAGCATGTATGCTTATACAAGTATAATTCCCCGTAACGACAATAAAATAATTTTTAAATCATTAGACAAAAATATTTCTTTAACTTATGATGCTTGTGAAAAAATCACAACAGGAGACGAACTTGATTTGCTTAAAGGAGTTTATAACAGAATTATAAAAGATTTTATTAAAAAACCATTGTCTTTTGAAATATCTACTTTTGTTGATGCGCCTGCTGGATCTGGTTTAGGCACTAGTTCAACTTTAGTTGTTTCTATTTTAGGGGCTTTTGCCGAATGGTTAAAATTGCCTTTGGGCGAATACGATATTGCCCGATTAGCTTATGAAATTGAAAGAGTTGACCTCGGTATGGCAGGCGGCAAACAAGACCAATATGCTGCAACTTTTGGAGGAGTTAATTATATGGAATTTTGTGGAAACGAAAAAGTTATTGTAAACCCTTTACGCATCAAAGACAAATACCTTGATGAACTTGCATATAATTTGGTTTTATACTACACCGAAACCAGCAGATTATCGTCAACAATTATTGAAGAACAATCAAGAAACGTAAGTCAAAAAATTGAAAAATCGCTCCAAGCAATGCACAATCTAAAAGAGCAAGCTGTAATGATGAAAGAAGCTTTGTTGACTGGGCAATTAGAACAAATAGGCGAAATATTAAATTTTGGCTGGCAACATAAAAAAAATATGGCGCAAGGTATCTCAAACTCTTTAATTGACGATATTTATAACACTGCAATATCAGCAGGTGCCAACGGCGGTAAAATATCAGGTGCCGGCGGTGGCGGTTTTATGATTTTTTATTGCCCTCTTAATACCCGTTTTAATGTTATAAAAGAATTAAGCAAATTTGGCGGAAGAACTCGCAGATACGAATTTACTAAACAAGGTCTTACTACATGGACAATTTAGTGAATAATTTATGATTTCAGATTTACGATTTTTATAGTCTAAAGAGATTTTTTTTACTGTCATCTTTTAACTTTAAACGTTACAAACTACCACAGTTTTGATCTTTTAACTAAAAAAGGTAACATGATTTGGTCAAAGCCCTTATTAATATCAGCTTCTACCAAATCAATACGATATTGTCCACATTTAATTTTAAGTTCTTCCCTGAATTCTGAAATTTTCGATTTAAAAGCTGACTTAACTTCATGTGGATATATTTTAACTTCTTTATTGGTTTCCATATCGACAAATTTCATAGGTCTGTTATCAAATTCTAAATTAAACTCTTTTAAATTATCAGCAACATGAAACAATATTACCTCGTGCTTATTATAACGTAAATGTTGCAATGCCGAAAATACATCATTAATATTATTATCAGTTTCTAACATATCGCTAAATAAAATGACAAGCGATCTTTTATGAATTTTTTCGGCTATTTCGTGAAGAATTTTTGTTGATATAGTTTTTTTCAGTTTATCAGGTCTAAAAGGTACAAGTAATTTTTCAAGTTCATTAATTAAAAATTTATGATGAACAGAATTAGATTTAGCTTCAGTATGCAGTTCGGTATTTTCAGAATAAATAGTTAAGCCAAAAGCATCTCTTTGCCTACGAAGCAAATAAAGCAAAACAGCGGCAGCATAAACCGAAAAATAAAGTTTATTAGGATTTTCAACCGACAATTTATCTTTTACAGGATAATACATAGAAGAAGAATTATCAATAACTATATGACATCTAAGATTAGTTTCTTCTTCAAATCGTTTAACAAACAATTTTTCGGTACGAGCAAAGAGTTTCCAATCAATAAATCGAGTTGACTCACCCTGATTATACAAGCGATGTTCAGCAAATTCAACTGAAAAGCCATGAAAAGGGCTTTTATGCAATCCTGTAATAAAACCTTCAACAACTTGTTTTGCAAAAAAATCAAGATAGCCGAATTGTTGCAGATTGTTTTTAGCTATCTGAGTGTTGTTATTAGCCATTCTTCAGTTTAAAACAAAGCTTTTAATTTATTTTCCAAAACTGTTTTAGGAGCAACACCAACTTGTTTATCTACAACTTTTCCATTTTTAATAAACAAAATTGTAGGAATATTTCTGACAGAAAATTTTTCAGTAATAGCAGGATTATTATCAACATTAACTTTACCAATAATAGCCCTACCTTCATATTCAGTAAATAATTCGTTAATTACAGGTGTAATCATGCGACAGGGTCCACACCATTCAGCCCATAAGTCTAATAAAACAGGTTTATCTGATTTACCTACAATTTCTTCATAATTGCTGTCTGTAATTTCAAGTGCCATAGTATTAATTTTAAATTTTTTATAAAAATACTAAAAAACAAATAAACTGCCACATTAAAAAACTGTCAATATGTCAAATATTTAATTTAATCCATATTGAACAAATGGTAAATTCTTTAATGACTTAATAAATTCGCTGCTTACAGTTAATCGGCTCGAAGAAAAAGAAAGTGAAAGTTTATCATCAGCATCAATTATTTCAAAAGCAAGATTACATTGTCCAGGATTTATTTTTATCATATCATTGATTGTCTTAATTTTTTCATCATTCAACTCATGTAATAATATTTTTAGCGTAACTTTTTTAATCATCCTGTTCATCAAATCCGATAACAATGAAATATTAGCAACTTTAACTTCGGGGCGTGCATCATCACGAAATTTTCGAGCAAAAACACTTGCTTTAATATAAATAAAAGTACCTACATCAAGTAAATGCTTCCACTTCAAATAATCTTCGAGCCACAGTGTAAGTTGAATAGTGTCAGTATAATCTTCAACTGTAAAAACACCGTATTTATTACCATTTTTTGCAACTTTTTCAACCGAAGTTGTTACTATTCCAGCAAATGCCATATCTCTGCCAAGATACGCATTAATATTTGATTTTAAATTCTCTATACTAATATTACAAAACCTTTTTATTTCAATAGCATACTCATCAAGCGGATGACCTGAAATATAAAAACCTATTACATCTTTTTCTTTTTTTAACTGCTCAAGGAAAGTCCATGGTTCACATATAGGCAACTGAGGATTATCAATTTCAACATCATCAGTTTCGCCAAAAAGGCTCTGTTGCGACGAATTAACTTTCGACTGATAAAGTGAAGCGTACTTTATAATTTTTTCTATAAAATTAACGTCTTCACCATTTGACTTATAAAATAATTGTGCCCTATGAGTATCTTTAAAAGAATCAAAAGCACCAGCCATAGCACAGGCTTCCATGAGTTTTTTATTAACTGACCTTAAGTTAACACGTTTTGCAAAATCAAAAATATTTAAAAAAGGACCATTAGCTTTTCTTTCATTAATAATTTCTTGTACTGCAGCTTCACCAACACCTTTAATAGCAGCCAACCCAAAGCGAATTTCATTCTTTGAATTAACTATAAACTTATGTTCACTCTCATTAATATCGGGACCTAAAATTGAAATACCATTATGCTTACAATCTTCAATAAAAATAGTAATTTTTTTAATATCACTTAGATTGCATGTTAAGGCAGCAGCCATATATTCGTGTGGATAATATGCTTTAAGATAAGCTGTTTGGAAAGCTAAATAAGAATAAGCAACTGAATGAGAGCGATTAAAGCCATACTTTGCAAATTCCTGCATAGTATCAAATACCTCTTCAGCTTTTTTTCTTTCAATACCTTTTTCAACAGCACCTTCAACAAACATAACTTTCTGTTTAGCCATCGCTATAGGGTCCTTTTTCCCCATTGCTTTACGAAGAATATCGGCTTTACCTAACGAAAACCCACCCATTATTTGAGCTGCCTGCATAATTTGCTCCTGATAAATCATTATACCATAAGTTGGTTTTAGAATTTCTTTAAGCATTTCGTGAGGATACTCAACAGGTTTACGCCCTTGTTTTCTATCTATAAAAAGTGGAATAAAATCTATTGGACCCGGTCTGTATAATGCGTTCATAGCTACTATGTCTTCAAAACTTTCAGGTTTAAGTTCCTTTAAATATGTTCGCATACCTTCCGATTCAAATTGGAACAAGCCTGTAGTTTCTCCTTTTTGAAATAAATCAAGCACCTTAGGATCTTCGAGCGATATAGAATCAAGGTCAATTTCAATATTATGCCTGTTTTTTATATTGCTAAGTGTTTCTTTAATGACCGACAAAGTCCTTAGTCCAAGAAAATCCATTTTAAGCAAGCCAACATATTCAACTCTTGTACCTTCATACTGAGTAGCTCGCATAACTTCCTGACCAGGTATTAAAGGTTCTTTCGACATACATAAAGGAACGTGATTAATAAGATCTTCAGGACCAATAATAACACCACAAGCATGTATTCCAGTTTGTCGGGCTGAACCTTCTAAAATTGAAGCATATTTTAAAGTTTTTTTTATTAAATCGTCTCCATTATCTCTTTCATAAGCTAATTTTGGCTCATCATCGAATGCTTGTTGTAAGGTAATATTAACAGGAGTTTCGGGAATAAGTTTGGTTAGCCTTTCAGCCTCAGGCAAAGGTAATTTAAGAACTCTTGCAACATCTTTAATTGCTGATCTTGCACCCATAGTGCCAAAAGTAACTATTTGAGCTACCTTTTCAGCACCATATTTATCAATAACATATTTAATAACTTTTTCTCTGCCAATATCGTCAAAATCAATATCAATATCAGGCATTGAAATTCTCTGATCATTCAAAAAACGTTCAAAAAGTAAATTAAATCTGATAGGATCTACATTAGTAATACCAATGCAATAAGCAACAGCAGAACCCGCTGCCGAACCACGACCTGGTCCTACAAGTACACCCATTTCTTTAGCTTGATTTATAAAATCCTGAACAATAAGAAAATAGCCTGCATAACCTGCTTTTTTAATAACAGAAAGCTCCATTTCGAGCCTTTCTTTTATTTTATCAGTCATTTCGGTATATCTTTTTTCAGCTCCCTTATTTGTTAAATACGAAAGATATTCAAATTCGTTTTCAAATTGCTCAGGCATAGGGAAAACAGGAAGAATAATATCATGTTTTAATTCGTACTCTTCAATTTTATCAGCAATAAGCATAGTATTAGAGATAGCTTCAGGAATGTCGCTGAACAGTTCAGACATTTCGACAGGACTCCTAAAATATTCGTTACCTGTATATAACAAACTTGTACTATCGTCTAGTTCCCTGCGTGTGTTAAGACAAATAAGAATTTTGTGTGCATCAAAATCTTCAGCATTAATGAAATGTACATCATTTGTAGCCACAAGCGGAATATTCATTTCGGCACTAATTTTAATCAAGGCATTATTAACAATATCTTGCTCAGGTATTCCATGCCTCATTACTTCCAAATAAAAATCATCACCAAAAATATCATGATATTCCTTAATAACTTCTTTTGCCTGCTCTTCGCCTCTGCTAAGTATTGCTGAAGGAATTTCGCCACCAAGGCAGGCAGAAAGTGCAATTAAATTGCTTCTGTATTCTCTTAAAATCTCTTTATCAACTCTCGGAGTATAATAATAACCATCAATATAACCTAATGAAACAAGTTTTGAAAGATTATAATAACCTTCTTTATTTTTGGCTAATAAAATTAGGTGATAGCCACTTCGGTCATTTTTAGATTTTTTTGAGAACCTGCTTTCTGCAGCAACATATACTTCGCATCCTATAATTGGCTTAATCCCTGCTTCATTAGCTTCTATAATAAAATCCATTACTCCATGCATATTACCGTGATCGGTAATAGCTATAGCCTTAGAACCATATTCCTTTGCTTTTTTTATTAACTTTTTAATGTTTGCAGCACCATCTAATATTGAATACTGCGTGTGTAAATGTAAATGTGTAAACTCTGCCATAATTTATGAACCTCTGAATATCAAATAATAAGTGTCTAAATTTTTATTAAGAATACCTGAATTTAGGTTTTGTAAAGATATGAAAATAGAGGCATTTTTTATTCAAAATGTTAATAAAAATGAATAACTTATTAAAGTATTGAAATTGTGAATATAAGAAAGGCAAATACGATAAAATTATTATTATATTACATTTTTATAAATTTAAAAACTTCAGATCTCTTTCTGAAATTAACATATATAAAATAATTACCTGCTTTTAAATCACTTATATTCATTTCGTAAACATTTATATAATTGTGAATATTTTCATCTTTAATCAGACAAGCATTTATGTCAAATATCTTAATATTATTAACAAAAAATGAATTATTAACAGCTATATAAACCTTATCATGTGAAGGATTTGGGAAAATTAAAACATTATTTTTAATATCTATTTTATCATTATATATATCAGAATAATTATTAACTGTACTTTTTACAGCTTCCCAAGCATTTATTTTCCCCATTCCCCAAGTAGTGCTGCCTTGAGGAGATATGATTCCTGTAAAATTATCAGTTTTAGCAGTTATTTTAATAATCTCTTTAACCTGATGAGCCGAAAGCCATGGATTAGCTTCTAAAATAAGAGCTGCAATTCCTGCAACAACAGGACCCGACATCGAAGTTCCCGACATGGGTGCGAATTTATATTGCCTTCCATTAAATGTTACTGAATACGTTGAGAAATAACTTGCTGAATAATATGATGACATTGCTGAAACTACACCTACGCCTGGTGCTGTAATATCTGGTTTTATTCTTTCGTCTGTTATTGGACCTCTACTCGAAAACTCTGCTATATCGCCTCCTACATGATTTCCATTGCTGAGTGTAATCAATGTTCTGTAAGCTGCAACTGCAATAACGCCTTCGGTACAAGCTGGTTCACCAATACCATATTGGTTATCGCCTTGTGTAAAGCCTGTTAATGGTGCTGAAAAATCAAGCCCCCAATTGCCAACTCCATTCTCTAACTCGGCTACATTCCATAAATGAACTAAACCACTGTCGGCTACCATTAAAAGATTTACCTTATATAATGAAAGATTGGGATTTTTAATTTTGATTAATGCGTTTGGTTTATAGCTCAAAACATTAAAATCTTCGGTAAATAATTTTATAACAATTGTATCGTTTGAAATAATCAAAAAGGTATCCAGATTATGATTTGATGCTGTATTATAAAATTCTGTTATCTGTAATTGTTGATTTGATGCGTCTGTAACCTGAATCCCAGTTTTGAACGAATGTTCTTCCGTGCCCCAAACTATTATTGCTCCCCCCCACAATGTATTTGCTCCACTCCAATTATCAAATTCTATGCGTGTTTTTAATGTATCTTCAATATTAATAAAATCTTTTTTAATATGAAAATGTGTATCACCGTTATTGCCCGCAGAAGAAACAAAAATTACTCCCCTTTGCGATAAACTATCAAGTAAATTGCTAAGTAGGGAGCTACCATCAAGATTACCGAGATGATAAAGTCCCCAACTCATATTTACGACTAACCTTTTTTGAACCGATTCGGCATAATTAGCTACATAAAGATAAGCGTCCATAACCGAAGCCTCATCAACACGTAAAGAAACAAAAACAAGCTCTGCTTCTGGAGCAAAGCCTTTAAATTTTGTCCCGCCTCCATTACCTGCAGCAATACCTGCAACATGAGTTCCATGTGTGTGGTTACCATATATATTAAAGGTATCGTGAGCAGCAAGTAGTAAATCTGTTTGACCAATAATTTCACTTCCATAATTAAAACCTGAAGGTGGTGTACCAGATATTCTGTATTGGTCCCAAACTCTCGAAATCCGTAAATTTGTCTTTGAAGAATCGTAAAACGCAGGATGAGAATAATCGAAGCCCCAATCGGTAACAGCAACAATTACATTTTTCCCTGTATAAGCACGTGGTAGGTCAATTCCTCTATGCACACTATCAGCTTCGGTATCAAGAACTGCATTATGGAGCTCAGGAATTATTTTGCGACCAAGCTCTGCATAAACAACACCAGGTATACTATTTAACCTATAAACATTTTTTAAAGGAATTCTTAAACTAATAATATTACCAAGTCTACTACTAATAATTCCTCCTTCCTTTTCAATAAATTCATTTTTAAAAATATTATTGTCAACTTTCACTAAACCTGAAGTATATATTTTATTTTCAATCTTTTGCAAAGCATATTTCGAAAAAATATTATTCTCAATTTTATCATCAATATTTTTGTTCAATATTAACGGCTGAGCATCTGACATCATGCAACGAGTAGCAAGACTTAATACATTTTGAGAAAATGAATTAATACAAGAAAATAATAATAATAAACTGATGTTCAATAAATTACATTTTATCATATATGCTTATTTTTTTAATATTTTGTTGGTACCCGAATTTTTAATTCGTTTATTGATGTAAAAGTACATTATATTTTTTTAAAAATTTATAAGTGTAAAAATATTATTTATTTCATTTTATTTGTAAATTTAATAAATTTAAACAAAAAAATAATTAATATGACTAAAATTATTTAAATAATGCTTAAATATTGAGAAAAGAAACCAGTAAATATCATATTAACAAAAACATATTCGTACATAATGTAATGAAGAGGAAGTAAAATGTGTCTTTTCAATTGTAAATGTAGCGTTTTTTTTACCGACAGCTCAAACCCAAATATATATTGGAATTAAAAAAACACTGATTAACAATAGAAAGCAGCGAGTTGGATGCAAATTGTAAGCAACTGAAAATGCAATCAAACGACGATAATTTTTTCAAAACCGATGTAGCTGATAAAGAGCAACTTTCACGATTATTTCAATCAATACTATTACCTAATACCAAACCCATTAAACTATAAGTTGCAAAAAACAACAGCTTAATATAATATATATACCGTTTCATAATCATTTTTTAAGTTTTAACCCTATGGTCTTTATGAATTATAAATACTTCTTTGTAGTAAATAAAAGAATCTGTAATAATATAGGTTGCTCATGGTCAGGTGTTCTGAATTTTAGCTTTTAAAAAATTTCGGTTCATACGGGCTATATGCGAAACTTTAATATTTTTGGGACATTCTGCTTCGCAAGCATACGAATTACTACAATTACCAAAACCTAGTTTATCCATTTCAGCAACCATTTTTTGTACTCTGGCATTAGCTTCAACTGCACCTTGTGGCAATAGAGCTAAGTGAGAAATTTTGGCAGCAACAAAAAGCATAGCAGAAGCGTTTGGACAAGCTGCAACGCATGCACCACAACCAATACACGAGGCTGCGTCCATTGCTAATTCGACATTATTTTTTGAGATAGGGATAACATTAGCATCAGGTATACCTCCTGTATTAACTGAAATATAACCACCTGCTTGAATTATTTTATCAAATGCACTTCTATCAACAATTAAATCCTTTATTACAGGAAATGCTTTTGCACGCCATGGCTCAATATATATAATATCGCCATCATTGAACGAACGCATGTGAAGCTGACAAGTAGTAACACCTTTTACTGGACCATGCGGATGACCATTAATATAAAGACTACAGGTTCCACAAATACCTTCTCGACAATCGTGGTCGAAAGCTACGGGGTCTTCATTTTGAGAAATCAATTGCTGATTAAGCGTATCAAGCATTTCAAAAAACGAACTGTCGGGCGATACATCGTCAATATTATATGTAACAAGTTTCCCTTTATCTTTTGAATCTTTTTGTCGCCATATTTTGAGTGTTAATTTCATTATTATATATGTTAATATTATTTATAATTTCTTTGGGTTGGATTTACCACTTCAAATTTTAATTCTTCTTTAATTAATTGATGCATTCCATTTGACATATACTTCCAAACACCGACAAAAGCAAAATTATTGTCATCTCTTAATGCTTCACCTTCACTAGTTTGATATTCTTCGCGAAAATGCCCGCCACATGATTCCTTTCTTTGTAATGCATCATTTATCATAAGTTCGCCTAACTCAATAAAATCTTCGACACGTGCAGCTTTTTCTAATTCGGGGTTAAATTCATTCAAATTACCAGTAACATTAAGTTTTAAGTAAAATTCATCTTTAAGCTGGTGCAGAAGTTCAATAGCTTTTTTTAATCCTGCTTCATTTCGTGCCATGCCACAATACTCCCACATTATTCTACCAAGATTTTTATGAAAATAATCTACCGATTTATCTCCTTTTATTGAAATTAATTTTTTCAATCTATCTGAAACAAAATTTTTATTTGTCTTAAATTCATCAGCATCTGTATTAATTTTATAATTATTAATCTCATCAACCAAATAATTTCCTATAGTGTAAGGTAAAATAAAATACCCATCAGCAAGTCCTTGCATTAAAGCAGAAGCCCCAAGACGGTTAGCCCCATGGTCCGAATAATTACACTCACCAATAGCATACAATCCTGGTATTGTTGTCATTAATTCATAATCGACCCATAAACCGCCCATAGTATAATGCGAAGCAGGATAAATCATCATTGGTGTAGTGTATGGATTTTCAGCAATAATTTGTTGATACATCTGAAACAAATTACCGTATTTTTCTTCAATTGTTTCTTTGCCAAATCTTTTAATAGCATCTTCAAAATCTAAGTAAACTGCACGTCCTGTTGAGCTAACACCATAGCCTGCATCGCATCTTTCTTTTGCCGCACGTGAAGCAATATCGCGCGGAACTAAGTTCCCAAAAGCAGGATAGCGTCTTTCTAAGAAGTAATCTCGTTGTTCTTCGGGTATATCTGAAGGTTTTATTTCCTTTTTTCTTAATTTCTCAGCATCTTCTTTATTAGCAGGCACCCAAATTCTACCGTCATTTCTCAAACTTTCGCTCATAAGAGTAAGTTTTGACTGCCAATCGCCGCTAACAGGAATACAAGTAGGATGGATTTGTGTAAAAGCAGGGTTGGCAAACATAGCACCTTTTTTAAAAGCACTCCAAATAGGCGTAACATTAGAACCCATTGCATTAGTTGAAAGATAAAACACATTGCCATAGCCTCCACTTGCAACTACAACTGCATTAGCCGAATATTCTTCAATATCACCGTTTACAAGGTTCCTAACAATAATACCTTTTGCTTTACCATCAATTATAACAAAGTCTAATACATCGCGTCTGTTGTAAAGTTTAACTGTGCCAGCAGCAATTTGACGGCTTAAAGCACTATAAGCCCCTAACAAAAGTTGTTGACCTGTTTGCCCACGAGCATAAAAAGTACGCGACACCTGAGCGCCTCCAAAAGAACGGTTATCAAGTAATCCACCATATTCTCTTGCAAATGGAACACCCTGAGCAACGCAAAGGTCAATAATATGGTTGCTTACTTCGGCAAGACGATAAACATTGGCTTCACGCGAACGAAAATCTCCCCCCTTTAATGTATCTTGAAATAACCTTTCTATACTATCGCCATCGTTTGAATAATTTTTAGCAGCATTAATCCCCCCCTGAGCTGCAATACTATGAGCACGACGTGGACTATCCTGATAACAAAATATCTTAATATTATAGCCAAGTTCACCCAATGCAGCAGCAGCAGATGCTCCTGCTAAGCCTGTTCCTACAATTATTATATCGAGTTTCCTTTTATTGTTTGGATTTATAAGTTTAGATTCAGCTTTATATTTTGTCCATTTCTCATTTAGTGAACCCACAGGAACTTTATCGTCTGTTTTTAACATTTTATTTGTTTTTATTATTTATTTGAAGATAAAAAGAAAATAAACAGGAATTATTATAAAACCACCCGAAATAACAACAGAATAAACTGTACTAACTGTTTTAATTGTATTATTGTATTTATCGTGGTTTAAACCTAAGGTTTGAAAAGCAGATTGTATTGAATGATTAAGATGAAATCCCAAAAATATCAAAAAAATTATATATATTAATGTGTACCATTTATTTGTAAAAAGTAGTATAGCCATTCTGTAAAAATCATCATTATTGATTCCTGCTGGTGAAATAACTATTTCAAGTTTTACAAAATAAAAATTTAACAGATGCAATATTAAAAAAATGAAAATTATAATACCTGTATGAAACATATATTTTGACATGAATGCTGTTTCTGATTGATTATTTTGGATATATTTAATTGGACGCGATTTTCTATTTATTAAACTAACAATAACTCCATATACAATATGTAAAAATAATCCTCCAAATAAAATTATTTCAAATATTTTAATAATTATATTGGAACTCATAAAGTTTGCTGCTTCTGTAAAAGCCTTACCTCCATCATTTTTTAACATCAACAAATTAATGCATAAATGAACACATAAAAATGCAGCTAAGAATAACCCCGCTATGGCTATAATATATTTTTGGGTTAACGACGATTGTTGTTGTAATCTTTTTTCCATATTATTACGTTGTTTTTTCCAGTTGTAACATAAGCAATACTAATTGATAATACAAAGCAAACTAAAAGAATTATGTAATTGTTTCAAAATTATCTTTTTTTTTGTACATTGAACATAAAATTTATTAGCTTATTGAAATTATTTTTAATTTTATTAAGCAAATTTAACAAAGCAACATATTTTATAAATATCGTATAATAAGCTGATGAACAAAAAAAAAGAATTTTTATTCTTATTGCTTAGCTTTTTTGTCTTTTTTGAACTAACAGCTCAAAAAAAAGTTGTTATAAGTGGTACTATTACAAATTATAAAGAAAAAGCTATAGCTGTTGCTTTTTATGAAGATTACCTTGATTATGAAAGGCGAATTGCAGGAAAAACTATAACTGATGAAAATGGAAATTTTACTATAAGTTTCGACTGGGAAAGAGCTTGGCCTGCTTTTCTAATTCTGGAAAACGAAACTATGGAATTGTTTTTAACACCAAATGATTCTTTATTTATTAATGGTAAATACAAAAAACTTGCAGGTACATCTAAATTTTCAGGCAGTGCAGCTTATGCAAATACTTATTTGTCGAAACATCTTGTTGCTTTTACTAAAATGCGCCAACATACATTTCAAAAACAGAAAAAAATGAAAAGTTTTGAAAAACTTATTCTGCACGATACAATGTATTATAGAGAAATGAAAGCTTTTGATACTCTAAATAAAAATATTGCATTAGAATTTCATACATATATGCACGCAAATATTGAATATTATTATGCAAATAAATTATTTCTTTACAATTTAAGCCGCTCTGATATTGAAAGCAGATTATTAAAAATTGAATGCGACAACGAAGATGCTCTCAATTCTATGTATTATTTAATTTTTCTGGAGAATTATTTAAATTTCATTACTGAAATAAAAAAAAATGAAGTAAAAGGCAAAATTGATAGTTTCTGGAATTTTCAATTCGATTTAATTAAAGAAAAATTCAGTGGCAGGGTGATGGATATTTTGCTTGCACGACTTATTAACAGAACTTTCAATTATACTACTATAGTTACTACTCGTTCGTTACTTAATAAATATTATAATGTTTATAAAAATCAGGCGTTTTATAAACGTCTCGAAAGCAAACTAAACGATAAAAGTAAAAATTATTAAAATATTGAAAAACTAAACTTTAGATTCATCGACAAAAGCATCGTATCCGGGATAATTAAACTTACGTTTGGCAATTTCTTCTGGATAAATGAAATATTCTACATAAGCTTCGGCACAAAGTATATTTTCATCATTGAATAACCCAACTTTAATAATAGCAGATCTCTCTTTTTTTTCCGATAATGTGGCCTTTAAAGTCAATTTATCATTATTAATTCTTACAGGTTTTAAAAATTTAACATTAATAGAACTTGTTACTCCAGCCGTTTTAAGTTTAACATTTACATACCAGCTTGCGGTTTCGTCGAGTAATGTTGCCTGTATACCGCCATGTAATATCCCTTTATATCCTTGAAAATTTTCTTGTGGCTGCCATTCGCTTATTATTTCATCATCATTTTCAAAAAAACTCATTTTTAAACCATATTTATTGTCAGGATTACAAGCAAAACAATTATAACCTGGCATTACTGCATAAACATTATTTATTTTTCGCATACTATTAAAATTTCAGAATAACAAAATTAAGGATTTATTTCAAAAATATTTTCTTTTTTACAGCACCTCAAATAAAATTATGCCTCCTTATATTGTATTTAAAGATTTTTTTTTCGTATCTTTGTAATTTATAACAATTTATAAAATTTTAAAAAATGATTAAGATAGCAAATCCTATTTACGATGTAGTATTTAAATATCTGCTTTCGGATAATAAAATTGCTAAGCTCTTAATTTCAAATCTTCTTGGTGTTGAAATTACAAATTTAGAATTACGACCTCAGGAATACTCTGCAAATATTGAAAATAAAACTTTAACCGTTTACAGAATTGATTTCAAGGCCGAAATTATTCTGAAAAACGGCGAAAAATTAGCTGTTTTAATAGAAATTCAAAAAGCTAAATATACAGCCGATTTAATACGTTTTCGGAAATATTTAGGCGAACAATATGCTTCAAAACAAAATACAACTGAAAAAGATGGACAAACATTACCTATGCCAATAATTACAATATATTTTCTTGGTTATGGTCTTGATAATAATAAAGATATTCCAATTATTAGAGTTAAACGCCAATATTTAGATAATTATAATGGAGATAAACTTAAAGGCGAAGAAATATTTATTGAAACACTTACCCACGACAGTATAATTATTCAAATTCCGGCACTTAAAAAACAAAGAAGAAATGATTTAGAAAAAGCCTTAAGCGTTTTTGAAGCAGGGAAAATTCAGGAAGTTAGTATTAACGAAGACGATTACCCCGAAAAATACAAGCCCGTTATCAGACAACTTATAAAAGCTATTGCAAATGAACAAATTCGAAAAACAATGGACATTGAAGATGAAATTCTTGAAGATATGGAACGCAAAGAACGTCTGATATTAAAAAAGGATCAAGAATTATCAGAAAAAGATAAGAAACTTGCTGAAAATGCTGCTAAACTCGCTGAAAATGCTGTTAAACTCGCTGAAAAAGACAAAAAACTCGCCGAAAGTAACGAAATGATTAAAATGTTACAAGAAGAACTTAAAAAATTGAAAAACAAATAAACAACTAATTTACTCGCACATTCTTTATATACAAACAAATTATCGCCTTAAGTTATTAAACATTTATTTAATTGCCAATTAGTTACTTTTATTTATTGAAAAACATTATGGATTTGCTCTAACATAATATTTAAAATTTTATTTTTGCAATATTATCATAGGGTTTAAGTATTTTTGCAAAAAAAAATTCAGATTATGCTTAATAAAATTAAAATTTTAGTTTTTTCGCTTATAATATTAATATTTGCTGAGGCTTGCTCATTTACAGCAAGTATTGGCAACCCTCAAAAAAAACTAAAAAAAATGGAATGGTTACAAGGTACTTGGGAAAATGAAATTGATGGTATTATTTTTACCGAAATATGGGAAAAAAATAATGACGAGATGCTTAAAGGGCTTAGTTTTATGGCTATTGGAGCCGATACTATGTACTCAGCCGAAATGGCAATTGTTTGCAAGCACAATAAAATTTTTTATGTTGATACTATAGAAGGTCAAAAAGTAGTAATACCAAACAACCTTGTCCTTGTTAAGAGGTCTGCTAAAAAAATCAGATTTAAAGGAATTGAAAACTCTCCAACTATTAAAGTTACTTACATCAGAAAAAGTGAAAATACCATTGAACTTAAAAGCTCTTCAATAGAAGAAAACAGAAGAAATGATGAAAAATTTATTATGATTAGAAAAAATTAATAAATCTTAAATAAATTATTATTTATCAACAAATAACTATCTTTAAGAGAGTTTTTTTTATTATCTTCGGTAAGTACTTCTCTTAGGTTTTTTATGTTTAATAAGGTAATTCTTATTAATAGGCAAAGTACGTCTTTTAACTTTTCGTTGATAAGGACTGTGGTGCCGTTTAACAGAAGAAGATTTTCTTCTCTTTACCATTTTTCGTTGCCTGCGATGCACAGAACATGACTCAAATGTTATCTGTGCAAAAAATAGCATTAATACTATTATATACCACTTACCTAATAAACGTAATATATTTTTAAAAGACCACATATTTTAGTCATTTTTTTCGTTGGTAAAACTAAGCAAAAAAAACAAAAAATAACTAATAAAACAAAAAAATAATTTATTTTAATAATTATTTCACTTTCATTTAGTTAATTAACGAAATTATTAAAAATCAACTTTTAAAGTGTAAAGATATTAAAAAAAATTGTTAATAACATATTAACATTTTAATATTATATTAATTATTTAAGTATATTTGCATCTTAACAATTTCATTATTAGCATTTTATAACAAATATTCTATGAAAAAACTTTTT
>CAZDEU010000033.1:18377-21254 GCA_964504265.1 uncultured Bacteroidales bacterium | reverse complement strand
AAGATTATGAACAGTTAATAGGTCGAAAAGTACATAAAACAACAATTTACAGGTTACTAAAACGGCATAATTGGCAGAAGATTATGCATCGTTCTTATCATCCTAAATTGGGAAAAAAGTTAACAACTATGTAATTGGTAAATTAACTTTTAATGCTTTTAATAATTTTTTATTTTGTTTTGATATTTCATTATAAAATGTATTAAATTTTTCGATATGTATTATTTTAATTTTTTTCAATTCAAGAAGCAATTCTTTTAATGAAATTTTCTCAAATAATTTTGCAGATTTCATTTGATTTGCAACTTTAATATACAATATTAATGAAATAAACTTAACAAATAATTTTCCATCAACATTATAATTACAACGAACTCGTAATCTATCTTCGTCCATTTCATTTTTAATTATGTCGAATATTTTTTCTACTGCATCTCTTTTTCTGTAACACTCTAATATTTTAGTTTTATCAATATTTTCTCTTGTTGCTATTAAAAAACAACCAAGATTAGCAAGATGCTGATTAATTTTTTTAATATCTTTTTCAACCTTTTTCAACTTATTATTCCATTTAAAATATTGTTGATATTTTTCAGAAATATAATGCTTTGTATATATATCAAATTCTTTTTTGTTTCCTAGTAAAAGGAATCTTTTTTTCAAAATCAATTAATTCTGATAAAAATTTATGTCGTTGTTCTAATTCTGCTTTTTCATTATAAAAAATATGCACCCGACATAAAATATCCTGAATATGACATAGTTAATAATTTTAATAACTATGCAAAATTAATAAAAAACCTAATAAAATATTATGTTTCATAAATAGTTAATAACAAAAATTTGTAAAATTATGTTAGTAAATAACCAAAGTTAAATTTTTGTAACAAAACCTAAAATTTTATCGTAAAATGTTCTTAACTTTGTTATAATTTTTAATATTTTTGAATAATTATATTTTAACACTGATTAATGATGAAAAGATATATATTTTTGTTAGTTATTTTATCTGTAATATTAGTTTTTGCTTCATGCAAAAAAGACAGGGAAACTCCTTATGAACCACCAACCGATAAGTATTATTTTACAGGTAAGGTAAAAAATTTAAGTAAATCGTTTACTGAAGATGTAAACGGTTATAGGCTTTATAAGGCAGGGGGTTGCGGTACCGATGGTGTTGATTTTTATGCAACTTATGGCACTGGTTTTAAACAGGAATCAGGATATTACATACTTTCGAACGAAAAAATTAGAATTTCTTTTAAAAATGTTTATAAAAAAGCTAACTGGAATGGCGACTCATTGTTTAATCATTATTTTAAAGTTGGAGACCCAATACCTTGGTATTCAATGGTAAATATTGATACTACTGTTACAGACACTTTAACTATATATGGTGTTGAAATATCGTGGATTGATGGTGAAGGTAAATTTTATTCTACTAAATGGGGTGACCAATCGAGTAGTATGTTTGTAATAAATGAAACAGCTTTATTAACCTCAGGTGTTTCAGCTAGGGTGAAAGCTCAGTTTAATTGCAATGTTTACGACAGACTTGGCAACTATCTTGTAATGAAAGAATGTGAATTATTACTGCCTTTTGAAGAACCTTGTTTCTGAAAAATATTTAAACACCAAAGTCGTCAAAACTAATATTTTCTTTTGGTACTCCCAAATTATCAAGCATTTTTAATACAGCATCATTCATCATTGGTGGTCCACATAAATAATATTCAACCTCTTCTGGTTCGGGGTGGTTTTTCAAATAATTATCAAGTACAACCTGATGGATAAAACCTTTATAGCCTGTCCAATTGTCTGCGGACAATGGCTCTGATAAAGCAAGATTAAATTTAAAATTATTAAATTGTTTTTCAATTTCTTGAAATTCATCAGCATAAAATACTTCTCTTAGCGAACGTGCTCCATACCAGAACGATATTTTTCTGTTTGTTTTTTCAGTATAGAAAAGATGGAAAATATGAGAACGAAGAGGAGCCATTCCTGCACCACCACCAATATATATCATTTCGCTTTGTGTTTTTTTTATAAGAAATTCACCATAAGGACCCGATATTGTAACTTTATCGCCAGGTTTACGCGAAAAAATATAAGAAGAGCATTTGCCAGGATTAACTTTTTTAAATGATTTTGTCTTATTATCAAACGGTGGTGTAGCAATACGAATATTTAATTTAATAATATTACCTTCAGCAGGATGATTTGCCATAGAATAAGCCCTGAACACAGGTTCAGTATTCTTCATTTTTAAATCCCACATTTTAAATTTATCCCAGTCGCCCTTAAATTCATCATCAATAATTATATCCGAATAATTTATCTCACAAATTGGCACATCTATCTGAATATAATTACCTGATTCAAATTCAAGATGTTCACCTTCGGGCAATTTGACTACAAACTCTTTTATAAATGTAGCTACATTACGATTCGACACAACTTCGCACTCCCATTTTTGTATGCCAAATATTTCTTTTGGTATAATAATATCTAAGTTTTGTCGTACTTTTACTTGACAAGCTAATCTCCATTTTTCTAATTGCTGCTTCCTAGTAAAAAATCCTGTTTCGGTGGGTAATATATTACCTCCACCCGAAATAACCTGGCATTTACACATTCCACAAGTTCCTCCTCCTCCACAAGCTGATGGTAAGTATATTTTGTTTTGCGATAATGTCATCAACAAATTTGAGCCTGCATTTACTTCAAGTTCTTTTTCGTTATTTATTGTTATTTTAACAGGTCCCGATGCAGTTAATTTTGATTTGGCAAATAATAAAAGAATAACAAGAAGTATTATTACCAAAAAAAATACTAATATGCTTACTGTTAGTATTGTCCCTATTCCTAAGTTCA
>CAZDEU010000033.1:6243-18277 GCA_964504265.1 uncultured Bacteroidales bacterium | reverse complement strand
ACCAAAAAAAATACTAATATGCTTACTGTTAGTATTGTCCCTATTCCTAAGTTCAAAAATATCATAGTTTTAATGTTGTAGTTTACTCAAATTTTTATTCCCATAAAACTCATAAATGCTATTGCCATAAGCCCTGTAATTATAAAAGTAATGCCTAAGCCTCTTAATGGAGCAGGCACGTTTGAATAAGTGATTTTTTCTCTTATGGCAGCAATAGAGACTATTGCTAAAGCCCAACCTACACCTGACCCGAGTGCATACACAGAAGCTTCGGTAATTGTACTAAAATCTCGTTGCTGCATAAATAATGACCCTCCCAAAATAGCACAGTTAACAGCTATTAGCGGAAGAAATATGCCCAACGCATTATATAATGCAGGCGAAAACTTTTCAACTATCATCTCTACTAATTGTACCATTGCAGCTATTGTAGCAATAAATAAAATGAAACTCAAAAAACCAAGATCAACTTCAGCAAATTCACTTCCAAGCCATGTTAATGCTCCTGTTTTTAATAAATAGTTTTCCATCAACCAGTTAAGTGGCACAGTTATTACAAGAACAAACATAACAGCTATACCTAATCCCATTGATGTTTTTACTGTCTTTGAAACTGCAAGATAGGAACACATACCAAGAAAGTATGCAAACACCATATTATCAATAAAAACAGAACGTACAAACAAATTTATCAGATTTTCCATAAGAATTTTTTAAATATATTATTTTTCAATAAGTTCTTTAGAAAAACTACGCTGAACCCAAATAATTACTCCTATAGTTATTAAAGCCATTGGAGGAAGTATCATAAAACCATTATCAAAATATCCAGCATCATAAAATGATTGAGGTACAATTTGATACCCAAGTATTTTCCCCGAACCCAATAGTTCTCTAAAAAAAGAGACAATTACTAAAATTAATCCATAACCAATGCCATTGCCAATACCATCCAATACAGAGGGCCATGGTTTATTGTTCATTGCAAATGCTTCTAATCGTCCCATTATTATACAATTAGTAATAATAAGACCTACAAATACAGATAATTTTTTACTTACATCATATACATAAGCTTTTAGAAATTGATCAACAATAATTACAAGAGCTGCAATAACTACTAATTGTACTATAATCCTAATTCTTGAAGGTATAGTATTTCTTAAAAGTGAAATAATCAAATTAGCAAAAGTTAAAACAATTGTTACTGATAAAGCCATTACTAAAGCTGGTTTCATCTGTACAGTTACAGCTAATGCCGAACATATTCCAAGTACTTGTATAGTTATGGGATTGTTTTCATTTAATGGTCCTTTCAGCAATTTTAAATTTTTTGCCGAAAATAATGATTCTTTGGTTTTATTTAAATTTTCCATTTTATTCATTATTTTGTTGTTGTTTGAAAAAGTCTATGTATTGTAACAATCCTGAACTTAACATTTCAGTTACTCCATCGCTTGTTATTGTGCCACCTGATATCGCATCAACGCCATGCGTATTTTCTGGTTTGGCCCCTCCTTTTATTACTTTAACTGAAATAAATTCACCTTTGTCGTTAAATATTTTTTTACCTTTAAATTGACTTTGAAATTTTTCAGTGTCAATTTCTGCTCCAAGTCCAGGTGTTTCGCCTTGATGGTCAAAAAAAGCACCATAAATTGTATTAAAATCATCGTACAATCCAATATAACCCCATATTGGTCCCCATAATCCCTTGCCACGTAATGGAACTATATAATAAATTTCTGAATCTTCGAAAGTACATTCAAAAACAGGCAAATTTCGTGATACTTCAGTTTTTTTCAGTTCTTTATTCAAATCAATATCAAAAGCATTGATATTTTCAATTTTTTCGCCTTTTATATTTACAATATATGAATCAGTAATATATTTATTGAAAAGTTCTGAAGCATGTTCAACATCTGCATTTATATTAACAGCCTTTAAGATGTTTTGCATCTTCTCAATTCTTATATTTTCCTGTTGCATAGGTTTTAGTTGCAATGCAGTAATTGTTAACGCTGTAGCAACAATAACAACTAATATCGCTGAATAAATAAAAATATATCTGTTAGTAAACATAATTTTAAATTTTTGTTAAGCTTTAATTTTAACCCTACGAAGACGTTTTTTTATATGCGAAGCAATTACATAATGGTCAATTAACGGAGCAAAAGTGTTCATCAATAAAATTGAAAGCATCATTCCTTCGGGGTAAGCTGGATTAAACACTCTTATCATAATAGCAAACAAACCTATAAGAAATCCGTAAATATATTTTCCTTTATTTGTTTGTGCAGCACTAACAGGGTCGGTAGCCATAAACACCGCACCAAACATAAAACCTCCCATCAGAATTTGTGTTAATGGTGAAATCTGCATATAAGCATTTAATCCTATTGCATTAAATATCAATGACATGGTAATGCCACCAGCAAATACCGACAACATAATCCGCCAACTGCCTACACCTGTAATTAACATCAATGCAGCCCCTAAAAGTATGGCAAGTTTTGATGTTTCACCTATTGACCCTGGTATTATTCCTAAAAATAAATCGTATAATCCCGGAATTTGTTCAAAATGCCCTGTAGCAGCTTGCGATAAAGGCGTAGCACCTGTAAATCCGTCAACTACATTAGTAGCTTCCGATAACCCGCCAACCCATATTAAATCACCTGTCATTTTTGCAGGATATGCGAAAAATAAAAAAGCACGTGCAAGTAATGCAGGGTTAAAAATATTCATTCCAGTACCACCAAAGGCTTCTTTGCCGATTAATATCGCAAATGCAGTTGCTAAAGCAACCATCCATAAAGGTATATCAGCAGGTAAAACCAAAGGTATAAGCATGCCAGTAACAAAAAATCCTTCATTAACCTCTTCTTTTCTAATTTGTGCAAATATCACTTCAATTATTCCTCCTGCTAAATACGTAACAAGAATAATTGGTACAATTTTCAGAACTCCATACCAGAACTGTTGTAAAAAATCAACTTCCTGCCCAGTTGATTGATAATGCCAATAGCCTGTATTCCACATACCAAATAGCAATGCAGGCATCAACGCTAAAAAAACTATTATCATAGTTCTTTTCATATCAATACCATCTCTTATATGAGTCCCGCCTATGGTTACTTTGCCTGGTACAAACAAAAAACTTTCAGTTGCTTCGTGCAAAGCATGAAACTTTTTAAATTTTCCATTACCTTCAAAGTGTTTTTTGCTTTTTTGAAGTAATTTATATAAAAAATTCATTGTTTTGTTTTTAAAAAATATCAGTTTATATTTTATTTACAATTACGACATTTCTTTCCTAATTAGGTCAAGTCCATTTCGTATTATTTCCTGAATATTTGATTTTGAAGGACAAATAAATTCGCACAATGCAAAATCTTCTTCAGCAACTTCATATATACCGAGATTTTCCATAAGTTCAATATCTTCGACAAGTATAGCCTTAAGTAATTGCATAGGGTAAATATTCATTGGTAAAACTTTTTCGTAAGCACCCGTTACTACATAAGCTCTTTTGCCACCATTAAGATTTGTATCTAAAACGTAAGATTTCTTAGGTATAAAAGCCGATAAAAAGGTTCCCGAAATACTGAACTTGTTTAGGCCTGGTTTTAGCCATCCTAAAAAAGAAGGTTTGTTGCCTTCGGGTATTACACTTATCATATTGTCGTAATAACCCAAATATCCTGTATTCTCAATTCTTTTGCCTGTTAAAACATTTCCCGAAATATATCTAACTTCACCTTCTTTTATATTATTTTCTACAAGATTTTTTATTGATGTCCCTTCAATAACTTTATAATATTTTGGATAAATAACTTCAGAACCAGCTAAGGCTATTATTTTTGTCCCATCATATCTGCCTTCCAAAAATAATTTCCCGATTTTAATTACATCCTGTGGATTAATATGCCATACTATATCACCTTTATTGATAGGTTCAATATGATGAATTTGTATACCAACATTGCCTGCAGGATGAGGTCCCGAAAATTTTGTTATTATTACATTTTTTGCATTTAAAAATACTCTGCTAACCCCTTCGTTTTTAGGAATATTCAAATAGATTTTCCCGTTACATAATTTACTAAGTGCATCAAGTCCCACCTGAAAAGCTTCACCTTTGCCGTGTACTATAAAATCATAATCGGGCGCTAATGGGGCAGTATCAAAGCAAGATATATGAATAGACTTAGGAATATCGGTTGGATTTGCAATAATATTATATGGCCTTTGACGTATTACAGACCACATCCCACTGTTTAATAATTTTTCAATTATTTTTTCAACTGATAAATCAATAGGTGATTCGGCTACAAAATCAATATACGAATTTTCTTTGTCGGGCTTAATTACTAATTCGAGCAATAACCTTTTTTCACCCCTTTTTATTTCACTAATTTTCCCTGCAACTGGCGATACAAATTTTATCCTTTCATCAAGTTTATTATAAAATAATGGAGTTCCGGCTTTTACTTCTTCGCCTTCATCTACTAATAATTTTGGTACAATACCATGAAAATCTGTAGGTTTAACAGCATAACTGTCTGAATGAACTATTCCTGACAAGGTTTTATCGGCTCCGCCTTTTAAGGGAATATTTAGCCCTTTCCTGATTTTTATTGTTTTTTGCATAAATCTTGTTTAGCGATAAATTTTGACTGCACCTATGACAGTAAGTTTATTATCTTTCGATTACAAAAATAATTTAAAAGTTGAATATTGGACATTATATTTTATAAATATTGTTTTTTTCTTGTATTTTTGATTTTCAAAATTAAAACATCTTTTATGCAAAAAATTAAATTGTTATACTTTTTTTTATTTATATTATATTTATTATTTTTAAATGCTTGTAAAACAACTGACAATCATCAGCTTTCGCCGTTTGTAAAAAATATAGATGAAATTTCTAAAAATATAGATATAATTAACGATACTACAACTGAATATTATAAAACAAATTATTTGCGTTACGAAGATTATATCTATAAAAAGAATATACATACAGTATTACTATACCGCAAAGGCTGGGAACTTTCATATCCTGTTTTAATTTTAGGTTCTGACGAACAATTGCATCTTGAATTTGATGATTTAGATGCTGATGTTAAAGATTACAAATACACTTTTGTACATTGCTCTTCAAACTGGGCACCATCTGATATTCAAAAAAATGAATATATTTCTGGATTTACTGAAGGTTTTATTGATAACTATAAATTTTCGTTCAATACTATACAAAAATATACACATTACGAACTTGTTTTTCCTGATGCAAACCTTATGTTGCCAACTATTTCTGGAAATTACTTGCTAAAAGTTTACAATAACTATGAAGAAAATGTTGTCTTAACAAGACGTTTTATGATTGTTGATGCAAAAGTTAGCATCGACGCTGTTATTAAAAGAGCTACTTCGGTTTTGTACAAAAATTATAAACAAGAAATTGATTTTACTATTAATAAGGCTAATTATAATATACCCGATATTTACAAAGATTTAAAAGTTAATATAATTCAAAACGGTAGATGGGATAACGCTGTAATTAATATTAAACCAAGACTAGTTAAAGGCGATATTTTAGATTATAATTATGAAGATATTAATGTTTTTAATGGTGCTAACGAATTCAGACACTTCGATATAAAAAGTATTAGATATTATTCCGACAGAATACAAAAAATTACGTACGAAGAAGGTTTTAATCACGTTTATTTGTTGCCCGATGTGCCACGATCTTACAAAGTTTATGAAACTATAAAAGATATTAATGGACGAAGGCTTATAAAAACAGAAGATGCTACTGATAGTGCAATAGAAGGTGATTATACTTTTGTTCATTTCTTTCTCCCTTATTACGAAGAATTTGGAAATGGTAATTTATATGTGTTTGGCGATTTAACCGATTCGCAATTCAAAAAAGAAGCTATTGCTGTTTATGATAAAACTTTAAAAGGTTTTAAAGCCTCTCTGTTTGTAAAACAAGGTTATTATAATTATTATTATGTTTTTCTCGAAGATGGTAAAAATATTGGTGATGAAACTTTAATTGAAGGTAATCATTACGAAACAGAAAATGATTATACAATACTAGTTTACTGCCGTGAACCTGGTACTTTTTACGATAAATTAATAGGTATTAAACAATTGAATACTTTAGAATAAAAAAAAAGCCGGCTTTTGCCGGCTTTTATGTTAACAATATGGTTTTTTGAACTAATCGTTAGCAATTTGTACATTTGAAGCCTGTGGTCCCTTAGAACCTTCTGATACTTCAAAAGTTACGCTTTGTCCTTCATCCAATGTTTTATACCCATCTTTTGATATTTGGGAATAATGAACAAAAACGTCTTTGCCGTCTTCGCATTGGATAAATCCAAAACCTTTAGTACTGTTAAACCATTTTACTTTTCCTTTTAACATTTAAAAAATCTCCTAGATTAAAAATAATACTTGTTAATAATTAAAACTATGCAAATATCGTTAAAAAAATCTATACTTTTTAATATTTTATGTATTTTTTTTAAAAAAAAGTTTTATATTCTTGAATATTAACTAAATAAGATACTATTATGAAGTTCATTCAAGCATTTTTGTTTTAAAAGTTTTTATAAATTTAACAAATTTTTTTTACTTACTTGCGTTACTTAATCATATTATGGTAATTTTGAATTTTCAAAAATAAAAAAAATAATCGTGACATCAGATAGTATTATAATTATTCCTACTTATAATGAGAAGGAAAATATTGAAAAAATTATTAGAAAAATTTTTTCATTACACAAAGAATTTCATGTTCTCGTAGTCGAAGATAATTCGCCTGATGGCACTGCCAACATTGTGAAAAATCTAATAAATGAGTTCCCTGAAAAACTTTTTATTGAAGAACGTTCAGGTAAACTTGGTTTAGGTACTGCCTATATTCATGGCTTTAAATGGGCGATTAAAAAACATTATAATTATATTTTTGAAATGGATGCCGATTTTTCGCATAATCCCGACGATTTAATCAGACTTTACGATGCTTGTGCTAATAATAATGCCGATTTGGCAATAGGTTCTAGATATATAAAAGGAGTTAATGTGGTTAATTGGCCTATGGGTAGAGTACTTATGTCATATTATGCTTCTGCTTATGTTAGAATTATTACCGGTATGAAAATTAGAGATACAACAGCAGGCTTTAAATGCTATTCTCGAAAAGTTTTAGAAGCTATTAAACTTGACGAAATAAAATTTACTGGATACGCTTTTCAGATTGAAATGAAATTTACTACATGGAAATTAGGATTTAATATTATTGAAGTACCTATAATTTTTACCGACCGCACCGAAGGAAAATCGAAAATGAGTAAGGGCATTTTTAAAGAAGCTGTGTTTGGTGTTATTAGCCTTAAAGTGAAAAGTTGGTTTAAAAAATATTAAAAAGCAATTTTTTAAAATCTGAATAGTTGTTTTTTTATTAACTCATCAAATGATAATACAAAATAATAATAATATTTTTTTATCATATAAATTTAGAGTATTGTCTAAAAATATATTAGTTTTACCTATAGTTTTTTTCGCTTTTTTTTTATCTTGTGGTTATTTTAATAAACCTTCTACTGAAAAAAACAATAATGATTCTGTTATAAATACCGAGCTTATGATAGATTTGCTTACTGATATCCATCTTATCGAAGCTGCCTTAGATATTAAGCAATTACAAAATAAAAACGTAAACGATTATTCACATTTTTATTATGCAATGTTATTAAAAAAATATGATGTAACAGTTCCTGAAGTAAAAGCCAGTTTCGATTATTATATAAAAAATACTGATGAGTTTGAATATATTTATTCTGAAGTAATGAATTATATGACACAACTGCAAAGTTTAACAGTAGCATCGCAGGGTACATCTAATAGTTTTTCAACTATTAACTTACGAAACAAATTAAAACGTATTGCAGGTGATACTTTATAATTTTGTATAAACCGCAGTACAAGTATCAATATCAGCTCCATCGTCTACATAATAAATCCAGTTAATCTGACTATTGCCCGACAACATTCCACTGCCTTTTATATTATTAGTATTATTACATATAGGTTGTAATGGAATAGTAGCTGAATTATTGCTTGTTATAGCATAAGCTTTTTCGTCAAAACCAAAATGATAAATATTTGCAATAAGTATTTCTGTACTATTATTTGGATTTAAAGTAATATTAACATTATAAGTCTGCTGACCAAATTGCTTGCTGTTTTCAACGCAATTCCACGAACCTGTAAATTTTGAGCGAGGATCTACGTAAGGACCTGTTTCGTCATCATCTTCGTCGGGAACACAAGATGAAACAGCAAAAGCTAAGGCAGTTAGAATAATTAATAATATATTGAAATGTTTTTTCATGAGATTGAATTTATTTGTTTTCAATGGTATTATAATTAACCCATATATGTTTTTAATCATTTTATCGTTTAATTTTTTACACAAAAAATGAATTAAATTTTCAATAATTATGCCTTAAATGTTATATTTTTAAAAATATTTAATGAAATGCAAATATATGAAAAAAAATAAGGGCTATAGTTATACTATAATAGTATATTTTTAATATTATAAAAATTCAAATATCTAAAAATTCAAAGAAAGTTGTCCATTAAAATGAAAGCTACGTCGGTGCCATGGAGTTGACCCGTGCTCAAGTATTGCACAACAGTGTTGTTTTGTAGGGTAACCTTTATTTTTTAACCATCCATACTGAGGATAATCTTCGTGAATTTTATTCATAAAATCGTCTCTATATGTTTTGGCTAATATAGAAGCAGCAGCAATTGACATATATAAACCATCTCCTTTTACAATACATTGATAAGGAATATTTAAATCGGTTTTAAATCTGTTGCCATCAATAATGATAAATTCTGGTTTTGGGTTAAGCATAAATAATGCTTTATTCATTGCAAGTATTGACGCATTCAGTATATTTATTTTATCAATTTCTTCTGCATCAACTTTTGCAACTGCATAGGCAACAGCACAGTCTTCAATAATTTGACGTAAATAATATCTTTTTTGTTTTGTAAGTTTTTTTGAATCATTAAGAAGTAAATTTGAGAAGTTGGTAGGTAAAATTACAGCCGCAGCAAATACGGGACCTGCAAGGCAACCCCTGCCAGCTTCGTCGCAACCAGCTTCAAGTGCAAAAGATGAAAAACAATTTTTTAGCATTATTTTTATGATGTTAGCTCATCAAAATATTTAAGGTATCGTAATTTTTGAGATTGTACCGAATAACGCTCTACAATAGTTCGTCTGCCTTTTTCTCCAATTTGTTTTCGCAACTCGGGCGATTCAATTAATTGTGAAATTCTTTGTTCCCATTCAGCGTCCTTTGTGCAGAGAAATCCATTTACGCCATCTTCAATTATTTCTGTATTAACACCCACTGGCGACATAATAGTAGGGATTTGCAAAGCCATGTACTGTATTCCTTTCAGTCCACATTTTCCGCTTGCCCATTCATTATTGGGTAAGGGCATTATACCAATGTCCATCGACGAAAGTTCCTTTATTTCATCCTCTTTAATCCAGGGTAAGCCCTTAATGTTAAGTTCGTTATTAATATATGAACCATCTCCAATAACTTTAATCTCAACTTTATCACCATATTTATTTTTAATTTCCCTTAAAAAAGGTAAAGCATATTCAAAATGTTGTATAGTTGTTATGCTACCGCTCCAGCCTATTACAACTTTATTTTTATCTTTTTTATCGAAAATATTTACATATTCATCGGTGTCAATTGTAGTAGGAATTATTTTAATGTTCTTGTTGTAATTGCCAGCATAATTAGCCAGATAGGCATTACCTGCAAAAATCATATCAGCATATTTGATAATTTTTGCGGTTTTGCCATAATTTTTAAGTATGTTAAATTTCTTATTAGCATTAGAAACATTAGGCAACCAAATAGAATCATCAAAATCAAAAATCAATGGTGTTTTAATTTTTGATAAAAGAAATTCAAAAAAAGCAGGTCCAAGAAAATAAGCTTCACGTTGAATAAACACTAAATCATAATTACGTGCTTTTATAACATCATTTAAGCGATAAAAAAATTTTTGAAGCAACAAAAGAAATTTTTTTATAGTATTTCCATCGCCATAAAACATTTTATCTTGCTGAGCCGATAACAGATTTGAAAAAGTATAATCGTAGCCATTTTCCTTTAAAAAATCAATATATTGTTCAAACCTAAATCTTTGGCTTGGCGCTCTGTTTGCTCGGTGAGGAGCAATATAAAGAACTTTTTTCATTAGTTGTTAAAATGCAAAATTTTAAACTTAAACTTAGCTAAAATTAAATTTTATTCTTCTGTCCATATTGAAGGTAAATTTTGATATAATTCAATATTTTTAAAGAAAGGAGTTTTACGTACACCTACATTTTTGACCCATTCAGCCATTAATTTTACTCCTTGTTCCAATGGTGTATAAGAATTAATTCCAAAAGTATTTCTTGCGAGGCTATGGTCAGAATAGGCATTAAGGACCTCGTTGCGGGGCGGCAAATACCTGATTTCGCTCTTAATATTTAATGCATCCATAACTACATTTGCAAGTTGATTAACAGAAAATTCCTTGTCTGCTCCTATGTTAAAAACTTTATTAATTGCCTTATCAATAAGAGGTGCTTTAGCAATATAAGGTGCTACATCACCAATATAGGAAAAAGCACGGGTTTGAGTACCATCGCCAAAAACTGTAAGTGGTTTCCCTTGTAACAATTGATTCATAAATATACCGACAACATTACGATATCTGTCGCCAATATTCTGATATTCGCCGTAAACATTGTGTGGTCTGAATATGACATAATTTAGCCCAAACATTTCGTGGGTAGTTTTCAAATCCATTTCAACTGCAAATTTTGAAATTCCATAAGGATCTTCGGGAGCAGGAACCATATCTTCGTGCATTGGAACCTGTCCTGCACCATAAACAGCAATTGACGATGTAAAAACAAAACATTTAACTTTATGCTTAACCGATTCGTTGATGAGATTAACACTTCCTATCAGATTATTTGTATAATTGAAGCGTTTAATAAAATGACTTAAGCCTTCGGCTGCATAAGCAGCAAGATGATAAACATATTTAAATTTATATTTATCAAACAAATCTTCTAATAATTTGTGGTCAGTAACCGAACCTTTAATAAAAATAGCTTTGCGATTAATATTTTCCTGATACCCGCCCGATAAATCATCTAAAACAACAACTTCAAAACCTTCACCTACTAAATTATTTACAACATGTGCACCAATAAAACCTGCTCCGCCTGTTACTAAAACATTTGTATTATTCATATTAATGATATATATTAATAAATTATAACTTTTAAAACCTTACAAAAGTAAAAAAAAAATTATGTGTTTTAACATTTATGATAATTTAGTACTAAAATAGACTTTTTTTATACATAAAATCTGAAAAATACTATAAAAATAATTATTATTGTAAAAGCAATTTCTACATTTAATCTTTTTTTAATATCAATAAGATATTTTATAAAAAACAAAGATACAGGCAAAATCAATAATACAGAATGAATAATAAAATCTTTTGAATCAATAAAAAAACCTACTGATGCAAAAACAGAAAACCATATTATAAAAAGTAAAGCCTGTCGTACCGATATGTTTTGTTCAATTAATGTTGCTATAATTCTTAAAAAAGAAATAAGCATTAAAAGTATAAAAGGTATTCCTAAAATATAAAATAGCAAAATATTGTTTAAATGCAAATTGATTAGTGATAAATTCTCAAAATAATTAATATAATCATAAGCAGATAAGACTAGTATATCGTAGCAAAACTTCCAAACAGCAAGGCACAAATAAACAAATAAAAAACCCGAAAATGACAATAACCAAAAACGTAGTTTAAAAACCTTAATTACAATTAGCCCAACAGGTATCAAAGCAAAAAATATAATCGACGGAAAATAAAATAATGACGCTAA
>CAZDEU010000033.1:0-6143 GCA_964504265.1 uncultured Bacteroidales bacterium | reverse complement strand
ATGAATTTCTGTTGGATTTAGCAAGCCCGGTAACCATAAAGCAATTCCACATATTATTATTATGAATATTTGTATCGTAAAATTCGATTTGTTAAAAAATGAAAACATATAAAAACTATTTGAGGTTGTATAACTTATGATAAATTTTATTGTATTTTTCGATGCCATACGAAACATCAAAATTATTTATTGCATATTTTCTGATATTTAAAGGTGAAAGTTTTTTAAGATTTTCAATTTGCGCAACCGCTTTTTCATATTCACTGTCAGAAAAACTATTAATCACAATACCTGCACCTGATTCTTTAATAATAATATCTGTATCACCTATGCCTGCGTTACATATAACAGCTTGCCCCATACTCATAATTTCAGCCTGTTTGGTTGGCGATGACGCTATTTTGGAATAAGCAGGTTTGATAAAAAAAACAGAAAAATCGCATGCAGCAATCATTTCGGGTACTTGCGAACGTACTGCCTCTTTAACAAATATGTTTTCATTAGGAATATTAAGTTTTCCTGCTTCAGCCTCAATAAAATCTTTAGAATCGGGAGTAATAAAAAAGAATACCGCTGATGGATATTTTTCTAATATTTTTTTAAAAAATGCCAACATTTCAGTAAGCATATACCAAGTACCTATAGACCCCAAATACGATAAAACTAAGTTATTGCTTGTTATGCCGATTTTTTTTCTGATTTCAACTTTATTTTCAGAAGAAGAGTTAAATGGATTAAACAAGTTAGTATCGCAGCAACATGGTATAACATCTATTATATCAGAACTAATTTTGAGCTTTCCCCATATAAGTATTTCTTTTTTACCGTTTTGAGTAAGGCTTATAACATAATCAGCTTTGCTTAAAAATTGTAACTCTTTGTTTTTGAAGTATTTATAAATAAATTTATAAACAAGGTTATTAATATTCCAAATTTTCCCATCAATTCTTTCGTCAGCCCAAAAGCCTCTCATGTCGAAAATAAATTTAGTTTTAAATTTATTTTTTAATTTCAAACCTGCAAAAGAAGCTATATAGCTACGGCAATGGACAATATCAAATTTTTCAGATTTATATAATTTTTTGCTAATTTTTATCAAGTTAAAAATATCGTAAACTGTTGATATCACTTTAGGTTTTGAAGTATAAGGAATATAAACCCAATTAATACCCGAACTTTTTGTAATATTATTAATAATATCGAAATATTTATCGAATCTTTTTTTCTTTTCGCAACTTAAAAGTGTTATTTTATGACCTTTTTTTGCAAGTCCTGCCAAATAAGGAAGCACTTGTGACTGTCCCAATGGGTCGGTCATCCCATCATAAGAAATATATAGTATTTTTGCCAATGTATTTTTTTTAATAAAGATATATTTTTTTAAACAACAGATGGCATAAAATTATTACTATTTTTGTTAACTTTTAATAAATATTAAAATAATTGAATATTAGTTTTTAAAATCTATGAAACGATCAGGTTATAAAAACAACACAATGAGATGATTATTAATATGCGAGTCCGCGAAAATATATTTGAAAATTAATAAATTAATTGTATGATAGCTTATGTTCTTAATTTGAAAAGGTCAGTCAATAGGTTCAATTTTATCACAAATCATTTGGAACAGCGAAATATTAATTTTAAGATTGTTGAAGCTGTTGATGGAAATGATTTAACTCAAAGTGACATTGAAAAGAATTGTGATGTTGAAAGAATTAATAAAAGTAAACACTGGTTGTCGAAAGGAGCTATTGGATGTGCTTTATCTCATTACAAAGCATATCAGGAATTTCTCGAAACTAGTGAAAAATGTGCTCTCATTTTAGAAGATGACGTTGTATTGCCTGTTAATTTTGACAAAATATTAAGTGAAATTGAAAATGTAATTAGTGAAGATGAAATAATATTACTAGTTTACTCATCTTTTGTACCAACTCAATTAAGTTTATTTAACGCTGTTAAATTATCTGAAGGAATGTTGTGTTACCCAATGGAAATTAGAAAAATTTTAACTGCATCATCCTATATAATTGGTAAAGAAACTGCCCGTAAGATGGCTGATAATATAATTCCTGTTAGTGTTACTGCTGATTTTTGGCATCATTATTACAATAAAAATTGTTTTAGCACTTTAAGAGTTCATTATCCTTCTGTTATTGCTTTCAAAAATTATAAATCAACAATTGATTATATACCTCAGGATTCAGTCAAAGAAAAAATTTCAAAAATGATTGATACATTTAAAATTCCTGTAATTTATCAAATTCTAAAAATTAAAAGAGAAAGAAATTTTAATAAAAGAATCAAACATTTTTCTTTAACCGACAAAGTTTCTCCTGTTGACTTAAACAAATCTTCGATTAATTAAAATATATTATTTTGGCTAATGAAATTAACTTTTAAACTTAAAAAATTTACAACTATTTTTGCTACTTTCAAAATATTAAAACCATAATTAAATTAATTTAGAAAAAATGGAAGAAGAAGTATTATCATTTTGGGATATTCTTGGACCAGTGGTATATCTGCCAATAATACTTATTTCTGCATATTATATAAAAAACAAAAAGGAGCAAACAAATCCTGTTTATAAATATTATACTAAAGGGCTATTAGCTAAATTTGCAGGTGCTATTATATTCTGTTTAGTTTACGCATTATATTATAAGGGCGGCGACACTATTAGCTATTACACAAGCAGTTTAGCTATGAATAATCTTATGACATATAATTTTAGTCAATATCTGGATTTAATGACTGGTGGACGTTATTGGTATTTCAATATAGAAACAGGAGTACCAGCAAAATATATGTTTGATGACAAAAATACATTTATAGTTGTTTTATTTGCAAATCCATTCGTATTCTTAGGCTTTAAGAGTTTGATTACTGCAAGCATTTTACTATCGTGGATTACATATAATGGGATATGGAGATTTTACTTAATGTTTACAGAAATATACCCAAAACTGTCCAAAAAATTAGCATATACAATCTTATTTTTCCCTTCACCATTATTTTGGGGCAGTGGAATTGCCAAGGACACCTTAACTTATTGTTCAACACTTTGGCTTGTATATAACTTTTATATGATTTTTATTAAGAAAAAGAAATTGGCTTTAAATATTATTATGACAATTATAAATGTTGATATTTTGTTGAGTATTAAACCATATATTTTTGTTGTACTTTTCCCTCTTTTAGTAATTTGGCTGCTTTATCAACCAATAAGTAAAATTAAAAGCCAATTTTTAAAATTTGTAGTAGCACCATTAATTTTGGTAATTGGAATGTTATTAGGTACTTCCGGGTTAAGTTTAATGTCTGAATCATTAGGACAGTATTCTTCTTACGATAAAGTTGTTGCTAAGGCTCAGATAACTCAACAAGACCACTTAAGAGAAGAAGCTTACGGATCAAATAATTATGATATTGGACATTATGATGGATCAATTGGGAGTATGCTGAAAGTTGCTCCATTAGCTATATTAACTGGGCTTTTCAGACCTTTTATTTGGGAAGCTAATAATATACAAATGCTTATTTCTGGCTTAGAAAATGCAATTTTATTGTATTTAACTCTTCTTATTATTTTTAGAGCGGGCGTTTTAAAAGCTTTTAATCGAGCAATTTCAGAACCTTTGCTGTTATTATCAATATTGTTTACAGTATTATTTAGTTATGGTATTGGTATATCTTCTGCTAACTTTGGTGCTTTAGTAAGGTTTAAAATTCCAATTATTCCTTTTTTTGCTTCTGCTATTATTATTATGATAGCTAAACATAAAGATGAACAGGAAGTTAAAGCAAAGGAATTAAAAGAACAGAGGGAGGCAAAAGCGTCTAAACAGGCCAAAGTACCTGGGTTTAGTAGTAAAAGATTCAAATTATAAAAAATTCTTTATTTTTTCGATATATCCATTTAATCTTAATATAGATTTTATATAATTTTCGTTATATGCTTCTATGCGTGGTATTAAAAAATTAGGTCCAATATTTCCAATATATGGTTTTTGCTCTACTGCTAAACCTAATTTATATCCAACTTTTTTTGATATTTCAATAACTCTTTCATCAAAACTGCCAACAGGATATGAAATAGTTTGAGGGAAAGAGCCAGTAATATCATTTATAAAATCACCCGAATTTTTTAATTCGCAAAAAATATTATTTTCTTCTTCAATTTGAGCTAACAAAGGGTGAGAAACACTATGAGAACCAATTACAACTCCTGCATTAAATATTTCAATAATTTCATCTTTGTTCATCATCAAATTACTAGGTATCTCAACATCATCAAAAAGAGCAACAATTTGATTATAAATAAGTTTACGTTTTGAATCGGGCATTTTTTTCATTAAAGGTTTTAGCTTTTTACCAAAACATATTCGTTCAGAAAAATTGCTAAAAACTAATTGTTCCTTATCGAAATCAATAAAATTTGATAAAACATTTAAATTCAACTTTTTAGAATTAACAAACAAATAATCAACAATATAAGTCCAAGGTGGCAAATTAGAAGATATACATTGACTAACAACATACATTGATGATTTCAGCTTCAATTCATCTAAAATTGGTAAAGCGTAATCAAT
The DNA here is from genome assembly GCA_964504265.1 of uncultured Bacteroidales bacterium. GTDB lineage: Bacteria > Bacteroidota > Bacteroidia > Bacteroidales > JAKIYJ01 > JAKIYJ01. The sequence goes on along the minus strand of CAZDEU010000033.1, from coordinate 1,545 downwards.
AAAATCTTTGTAGCCATCATCAAAAGTTATACATGCTAATGGTTTTTTTATGTTTTTATTAATATTCTGATAATTCAAAAAAAGTTCTTCAACAGTAAAAACAGAATAATTCTTATAAATATATCTAATTAATTTACGGAACAATAAAGGGTCAATGGGATCCCACATATTGTCCCTTACAGGTGAAACTCTGTGAAAAAGAAATATTTTAACTTTTTGTTGCATCAATATATTTTTCGTACCAAAGTTGGAAAAAAATTAGAGCCCAAATACGTTTGTAATGAAACTCCTCCCCTCCTCTGTAATTATTAATAAGTTTTTCAACAAATTTACAATTAAAAATATCTTGTTTTAATAAATATTCATTATTAAGATATTTATCAATTAAAAATGCGAGGTCAGTTTTAAGCCATTTGTGCAGAGGTGCAGGGAAACCCCATTTTTTTCTGTAAATAAGTTCGTGCGGTAAAAATTCTTCTAATGTTTTTTTGAGTAAATATTTTTGTTCGCTATTATTAATTTTCATTTCAAGGGGCAAGCCTGCCGAAAATTCAACAAGCCTATGGTCTAGTAATGGTACTCTTACTTCAAGGCTTGAGTACATTGAAGCAATATCCATTTTATATAAAAGATTATTGCTAAGATAATTTTTAAGGTCAAATAGGGAAATTTTTTCAAAAGGGCGTAATGGCATATCGTTAATTTTTTGCCATTCGCCCATAATTGTTTTATGTTTGTATTTATTATTTAATAAAATAGAAATTTCGTTTTCATTAAACATATATTGTTCTTGCGACCATACATGAGGCCAAATAGAGCCAAAATCGTTATAATCTAAAATACGAGACGCTCTTTTAGCTCTGTTGCCCAACATATTAAGCAAAATCGAAGACATTTTAATTGCTGCATTACCTCCTATTTTATGAATTTTTTGAAGTCTTTGGTACCAAACATAATAACCATAACCCATAAAAAGTTCATCGCCGCCATCACCACTCATTGCTACTGTTACAAAATCGCGGGCTTTATTACATACAAGCATACTCGGTAATGTAGAAGGAGTAGCAAAAGGTTCGTCGTAAGCATCAGCGAGTTTATCGACATAATCAAGTGCTTCCTCTTCAGTCGACATTGTAAGCCGATGATTTGTTTTTAAAATATTGGCAACTTTGCCTGCATAAACAGACTCATCAAAGTCGGGCACATTAAAACCAATAGTAAAAGTATTAACAGGAGCATTGCTCTGTGCCTGAAAGGCAGCACAAATCAAAGAAGAATCGGTGCCACCACTTAAAAAAGCTCCAAGAGGTACATCGCTAATTGTTTGTAATGAAACAGACGAAAAAAGAAGTTCCTTGAATTGTTCGTTAATCAATTCAGTTTTAGCTGAATTATTCCAGTTGATTTTTTCGGCAAGATTATAATAACAATAAATTTGAAAATCATTTTCAGAAACTTTAATATAATGTCCGGCAGAAAGTTTTTTAATGCTTTTAAAAATTGACCTGTCAGAAGGGACATACTCCAAAAAAAGATAATCCTGTA
>CAZDEU010000032.1:0-21259 GCA_964504265.1 uncultured Bacteroidales bacterium | reverse complement strand
CCATTTCGTAATATTTAGCCATTTTAATACAGCCCATAATATTAGCAATTGAAGATATGCCAAGAAGATGTAATTTACTGATTAGTTCAGGACAAACACCTTTAGCTTTAAGAAGTTCGTGACCGGCAGGTTCATTAAACAAACGCATAATGTTCATATTAGGTTCATCATCAATGCCGCCAACCATATCAATATTTCTCATATTCATAACCCAAGGAACATGTTTATCACCAATACCTTCTATTCTATGTCCGCCGTAACCATTAAATAATAATGTAGGGCATTGCAAAGCTTCACCTGCGGCAACTTTAATAGTAGGATATTTAGTTCTTAAATATTCGCCTGCAGCTAAAGTACCTGCAGAACCTTGCGTCATAAATGTACCTGTTAGACGATTACCTTCTTTTTTCTCTTTAAGAAATACTTCTTCCAATGCTCTACCAGTAACATGATAATGCCACAGAGGATTTGAAAATTCGGAAAATTGATTAAGTACAACTACATGTTCGCCTCTTTCAGCTACTAATTCATGAGATTTATCGTAAATTTCCTTAACATTGCTTTCGCAGCCAGGTGTTGCAAAAATTTCTGCACCAACTTTATTTAGCCAACTAAAGCGTTCTTGCGACATTCCTTCGGGAAGAATAGCAATTGAATCACAACCTAAAAGATATGAGTTATAAGCTCCACCACGACAATAATTGCCTGTAGAGGGCCAAATAGCTTTCTGAGAAGTTGGGTCAAATTCTCCTGTAATAAGTCTGCTTACTAAAGGTCCAAAAGTAGCACCTACTTTATGAGAACCAGTTGGAAAATATTTTCCTACCATTATAAAAATACGAGCTTTAACACCTGTAAGTTCACTTGGTAATTCTAAATAATTTACTCCGCCGTAAGCTCCACCATGTGTAACAGGCTCATTTTTCCAAGTAATACGAAATAAATTAAGTGGATTCAAATCCCACAACCCAATATTTTTTAGTTCTGTTTTAATTTTTTCCGGAACTAATTCGGGATTAATCATTTGCTTAAATGTAGGAATAATGATGTTTTTTTCCTTACAACGCTGGATGGTCTTTTGTAAGACCGCTTCATTTTTAATTTTCATGTTTATTGAATTAATTATAGTGTTTTAAAAATTTAAAAAATAATCTTAATTTAATGTATCAGGATAAAGGCAAGAAATATTATCCATAATAATTTTCATTTCGGCTGCAAAGGTAAGAAATACTTGATTAACACAAGGTACTTTTGATTTACAACTTTCTACTCTGAAATTTTCGCCGGTTAATACTACTTCTAAATGAGAAGTTTCATAGACGTATTTGTCATTTTCTTTGGTGAGCGTTCTTATTTCATCTTCATGTTTATAAATCATAACTAATTTATTATCACCTATTTTATTCATGAAGAAACCTTCTTTCCCTTTTTTGAAACTGTTAATGTTAAGGAATACTCTTGGCTTGTCGTGCCATGGAGCACCTTCGGTAGGACAGAAAGTTTTACAATTACCACATTCATTGCAAAAATCACCTATATTAACTACCTGAAAACCTTGTTTAACTACAAAATTTGAATCTTCAACAGCAATCAATTCACCAGCTTCGTTCCTTATTAATTTTTCTAGTTTATATTCCTGAGGTTCAACTTTATAACTAAAATTAGCTCTGTTGGGACAAACTGTAACACAAATATTGCAGTATTCGTCACAGAAAAGACAACGGGCAGATTCTTCCGAAGCCTGAGCAGTAGTAAGAGGTTTAAGAACTTGCCCGAAGCCTGTTCTTTCATCAGTAGTTAAATCTTCGGGATGAACTCCTTTAATTCTGCGAGAACGCATTAAAAGATGTTCTTTTTCGCTTCTATGTTTTAAAACAGGTTGATGTTTAAAATGTCCTGTTAGTTTTGCAGAAAAAATAATATTTTCAGCAACATTTCGACCATCACCAACTGCATAAACAACAGTTGATGCGCCTCTTTTAGCATCGCCACCAATAAATACATTTGGAATTGATGTTTTGTTCGTTGCAGCATCATATTTTAACAATGAAGTATCCACAAAATCAATGTCAACAATTTGCCCTGCAGCAGGAATAATAGTATCGAAAGCCATAGTTACTTCAGAACCATCAATTTTAACTGGTTTGGGTCTTCCCTGATTATCTAACCCTTCAAGTTTCATACGAGAGAAAACAATTTCTTTCACTTTACCGTTTTCGCCATTAATTCTTTCAGGAGCTACAAGTTCTTCAACTTTGATGCCTTCAATAGCAAGTTCTGTAACTTCTTCATGTCCTGCAGGCATTTCGGAGCGTGTTCTTCTGTAAAGCACAACTACTTCGCCGTTACTGCCAACTAATCTCTTAGCAGTACGTGCCACATCCATTGCAGTATTACCGCCACCAATAACAGCTACTTTGGGTCCAATATTAACTTTTTCGCCACGTTTAACGGATGCAAGGAAAGCAAGAGGATTTAAAACACCTTCTAAATCTTCGCCGGGGATATCAAGTTTGCGAACTTTTTGAGCACCAACAGCAAGATAAATATAATTATGAGTTTTTCTTAAATTTTCAAATTCAGAAGAATCAATTTTATGGTTCCAATGAAAACGTACACCGAGAGATGCAATTCTGTCAATATCCTTTTGCAAAGCTTCTGCTTTTAAACGGAAAGCAGGAATAGCTTCCGATACCATACCACCGCCAATATTTTGTGATTCAAAAACATTAACTTCAAAACCTTCTAAAACTAAGAAAAAAGCAGCAGACAAGCCAGAAGGTCCAGCTCCAATAACAGCAACTTTAAGTCCATTAGCTGGAGCGGGATTTAACTTAGGCTCTACGGTTGATGATTCCATTACAAATCGCTTAATATCACGAATTAATAAAGAGTCATCATAATTAATTCTGGTACATTTAGCCTGACATAAATGAGTACAAACCATGCCTAGTACTGCAGGAAACGGATTTTTCTTTAAGATAACTTCCAATGCTTCGCTGTATAATCCTTTACTTGCATAATATAAATAATCAGGAATATCCTGATTTGTTGGGCAACCATGAACACAAGGAGCTGCAATACAATCGAACCAACCTAATTTTCTTTTTGATTTTATATTTGGAGAAATTGCTGCCTCATATCTGTAATTATCAGATTCAACGACATTTTTTGCATATTCTAAAAGATTTTTCAAAGCAGCTTCTTTCACACTTTGCTGTTTATTATCAGATTTAGCAATAATATAATCATCAATAGAAGTAGCATTAAATTTTGCAAACTCAGAAGAAAGATTTTCCATATACTGGCTAATACGGCCATAACCTCCAGGTCTAAGTACATCAGAACTAACAGTAACAGGTTTTAAGCCGCATGAAATTATTTCGTGAATATTAAAAGCATCAGCACCGCCGGCAAAACTAATATCAAGACTCCCGTTAAATTCTTTTTGTAACATAGCGGCGACATTAATGCTGATAGGATGCAAAGCCCTGCCACTCATGTAATTCATTTTTTCATGTTCGGGGAATACATTACGAATATTAAGACTTTCGAGTGTATTAGTAAGTTTTAAACTAAAATCAACATTATTTTCTTCAGCTAATTTAGTGAGATTTTTAATGATAGGTATAGCATCATTATATTTAAGGTCGTGTCCAAATGCTTCATCAGGAACTTGAGTAGTCCAACCTAATTTTTTATTTAAAATATTGCGTAGTTTTTCAGCACCTAATATAGTAGGGTTAAATTTAACAGTAGTATGTAATTTTTTTTCACTAATCAAATATGCAGCTATCTTTTCAATTTCGTCGGGAGGGCAACCATGCATAGTACTGAGAGTAACATTATCGGATATACAATCAGGAATGTTTAGAAGAGCTATTCGAGGGTATAAAGGAGCAAGTTCTTTAATTTTAGCTTCTTTTTCTACACTACAATTTTTCATTATATTAAAGAACCACTGCACTTTATCAGACATAATGCCTTCGAGGTTATAACCAACGCTCATATTGAAAATAAAACCTCTTTCAGTTTCGCTCCATCCAAATTTATCCTTTAATATATGAATTATAATCCAAGCATTAAGGTATTGGTCGTAAGAATCTTCGATTTTGAGTTCTTGCGACCATTCACAGTTGTAGCCTGCATCTTGCATATCAATACAAGGGTGCGAAATAGTTAAATCGTCAAGTACCTGAACAGTTTTCAGCTCAATATAACGAGAACCTGTAAGCCACGAAGCAATAATATTTTGAGTAAGTTGAGTATGAGGACCTGCAGCTACACCAACAGGTGTATCAAGTTTCTGCCCATAACGATTCATAACAAAAGCGTCATTGGGTGTAGGTTTAAAAAATACTTCTTCAGGAATGCCAAAATAATGCCCTGCTTTTTCGTGGGCTAACATAAGTTTAAATAACTCACTGATTGATAAAATATTAAATTCTGTCATAACAATATTAGTTGAAAGTTAAAAGTTAAAATTGAAGCTATGAATTTTGTTGATTAGCTAAGATAGTTTGTAAAAGGTCTTCGGGACTTTTGCCAAGATTTTCGAGTAATATTTTGGCATCGTCAGTTAGGGGGTGATTGGGATATTCTTTAATAAGTAATTCATAATTTTTACGGGCATTAACCAAGTCGTGCATATTTGTTTCATAAATATTAGCTTTGCTAAAAATACAATCAGGCACACGAGGGTTTGATTTATATTTATCAATAATTATGTCTAAAGTTCCAATAGCAGAGCTAAAATCATTGTTTAAAACATAAAGACGAGAAGCTGAGAAAAGAAATTCAACTGCAAGTGAGTCTTCTGGATAAGATTTCGAAAATACTTCATAAGCTTTAATCATTTTATTGATTTGTTCTTTATCAGGTTTTCCTTCATTATTATACAAAGGAATTTTTTCAAGTTCTTTAATATCAGATAGTTTATTATCACGTCCTGAACCACAGGATGTTAAAATAAAAATTGCAAATAAAAACACGACAAAACGATTTATTTTATTCATGATTAAATGAAATTTTAAAACTAAATTAATTATTATTGATAATTAATGTTTAACAAAGTGCGAAGTTACACAAAGATTTTGATATAAAAAATTTAAAATTATTTATCAAATTTAACTTTATTATCTTCCATAATGATTTTAAAATTATTATTTTTGAAACAAGTATGTTTTAAATAAATACAATAGGGAATGATTAATGTATTGAGAGTTTTTTATGATACCTTTGAAAAGCAATAAATGTAATTGTATAAAACAATAAGGCAGTTTACAATGTAAAATATTAATAATTAATATATTATATGGAAAATTTCGTAATTAAAAATCCTACAGTTTTACATTTTGGGAAAAATGTTATTAATAATCTTCCAAAAATCGCAAAACATTATGGAAATAAAGCATTTTTGATTTCTGGGAAAGGTTCAATATTTAAAAATGGTGTCTATGATAATATTATCGAACAACTTGGTTTGGCTGGTGTTAAATTTGTTGAATATAGGGGAATTAAACCAAACCCTGTTTCTGATGATGTTGATAGAGCTGCTGAAGTTGGTAGAGTTGCAAATGTTGATTTTATTATTGCTGCAGGTGGTGGCAGTGTTATTGATTCGGCTAAAATGATTTCTATTGCAATGCCTGTAAATCATTCGGTTTGGGATTTTTATGAAAAGAATATTAAACCTGTTAAAGCTTTACCTCTTATTACTGTTTTGACTGTTGCCGCTACAGGTACCGAAATGAATTGCTTTGCAGTGCTACAAAATAATAGAACTATGCAGAAAGAAGGTTTTTCTCATTCTTTATTATACCCCAAGCATTCTTTTGCTGATCCTTGTTATACTTTTTCTGTATCTAAAACCCAAACTGCCTATGGAATAGTTGATATTATTGCTCATTGCCTCGAAAACTATTTCGGTAATGGGCATTCTCCAATTTCTGATAAAATTGCTATTGCTACAATACAAGAAGTTATTGATTGTGCTGGCAATTTACTTAACAATTTAAATGATTATGATTTGAGAGCAAGAATTATGTACGCTTCTACTGTTGCTTTAAACGGTTGGAACTCTTATGGGAAGTCGGGAGCTGACTGGGGTGCTCACAGCATTGGACACGTTCTTTCTTTGCTTTATGATATTCCACACGGAGCTAGTCTGTCAATTGTTTATCCAGCTTGGCTCAAACATCATCAAAAAAATGCTAAGGATAAAATTTTAAAATTAGGTGCTAAAATTTTTGGAGTTAATTCTACAATAAAAACTGTCGAATGTTTCGAAAATTTCTTCAAATCTTTAAATTGCCCGGTTAGCCTAAAAGATGCTCTAATTCCATTCGAAAAGTATGATGAAATTCTTAATACTATGTTGAAAATCAAAGTTAGTGGCTCTGCTTATGCCTTGTCTCACATTGATATAAAAAATATTTTTAGCTTAATGTCTCGCTAATAAGCTTTTGCAAAAACTACTCTTTGCTTCGAAGGGCGACCGCTATAAATACATTTACCCTCTTCATAATTGTTGCCAAGAGGTATCAATCTTATTGTAGCTTTTGTTTCTTCTTTAATTTTTAATTCAGTTTCAGTTGTGCCATCCCAATGAGCAAAAACAAAACCTCCTTTATCGTTAATAATATTTTTAAATTCATCCCATGTATTAACTGTAGTAGTGTTATTTTCACGAAAGATAAGAGCTTTTTCATAAAGGTTCTTTTGTATTTGCTCTAAAAGGTTTTTAGTTTTATTTGCAATATCATAAATTTGGTATACACTTTTTTCAAGTGTGTCGCGTCTTGCAATTTCTACTGTTTGGTTTTCAATATCTCTTGGTCCAATAGCTATTCTTACAGGAACACCCTTAAATTCATATTCAGCAAATTTCCACCCTGGCTTTTGTGTTTCTCTATCATCAATTTTTACTCTAATACCTTTTTCTTCAAGCGATTGCTTAATTTCTATGGCTTTTTGCTTAATAATTTCTAATTCTTCTGCGTTTTTATAGATTGGAATAATAACAACTTGTATAGGTGCTAATTTGGGAGGTAAAACTAAACCGTTGTCATCTGAGTGAGCCATTATCAATGCTCCCATTAACCTGGTAGATACACCCCATGATGTTGCCCAAACATATTCTAATTTATTTTCATTGTTTAAAAATTTTACATCAAATGCTTTTGCGAAATTTTGTGCTAAAAAATGTGATGTCCCTGCTTGTAAAGATTTCCCATCCTGCATCAATGCTTCAATGCAAAAAGTTTCTTCTGCCCCTGCAAATCTTTCGTTGGCTGTTTTAACTCCTTTCATAACTGGTAACGCCATCCATTCTTCAGCAAATTGTGAATATACATTCAACATTGTATTTGTTTCTGCTAAAGCTTCTTCCTTAGTAGCGTGTGCTGTATGCCCTTCCTGCCAAAGAAATTCAGCAGTTCTTAAAAATAAACGAGTTCGCATCTCCCATCTTACTACGTTAGCCCACTGATTAATCAACAAAGGAAGATCTCTGTACGATTTAATCCAATTTTTATAAGTATCCCATATAATGGTTTCTGATGTAGGACGAACTATCAATTCTTCTTCTAATTTGGCATCTTCATCTACAATAACACCTTTCCCATCGGGAGAATTTTTTAACCTATAATGTGTTACTACAGCGCATTCCTTTGCAAATCCTTCAACGTGACTTGCTTCGCGACTAAAAAAAGATTTAGGAATAAAAAGTGGAAAATAAGCATTTACATGCCCTGTTTCTTTAAACATCTTATCTAATGCAGCTTGCATCTTTTCCCAAATTGCATATCCGTATGGTTTTATGACCATACAGCCTCTTACTGCTGAATTTTCTGCTAAATCTGCTTTAATTACTATGTCATTATACCACTGGGCATAATTTTCATTACGTGTACTAAAATCTTTCACTTTATTTGGTTTATGGTATGGTATTTGTAAAAATTATTATGTTCGCAATTTTAAAAAATCAGATTGCAAAAATATAAAAATCTTTACAGTTATTAACACATAAAAGGAGGAAAAAGTCATGAAAACCCTGATTAATTTATTTATTTTAACAGCCCTTCTGCTCACAGGTTGTGCATCGGGCAGTTACGTCGGGTCGCCTTATTACGACGACGTTTACGTTTCGAGCAGGGAAGTTAAACAAACTGTTAAAAAACAACCCGCTGAAACTAATATCCCTAATTATCAAACTAATACTGTTGAAAAGTCTGATAATGAAAATGGCTATTTTGCTCAGGATTCTTCTGAATATACTTATTCTGATAATGCTTCAGATAATTATACTGAAAAATCGTATTATTATGATGATGATAACGGAAACACTTATATTACAAATAATTATTATTATGATGATTATTACGATTATTCTTATGCCTCCCGTTTACGCAGATTCCATTCACCTTATACAGGTTGGGGCTATTACGACGACTGGTACACAAATTATTACTGGTATAACTACAACCCTGCATGGTGGGGGGTAAGTATTTATACTGGCTATAACTGGTGGTGGCCTTCATATTATTACAGACCTTATTACAATAATCCTTGGTATTGGAATATGTCGTGGCATCCTTATCACGGTTATTATGGCTCTTATGGTTATTATGGCTCTTATGGTTATTATGGTTGGAATAGTTGGGGCTACAACAATGCCTATTGGAATGGTTTTTATGACGGATATTATTATGGATATAACGACGGGAGTTGGGCTGATAACTATTATAATAGCTACGATAACAACTCTTATTACTATGGACCTCGTACTAATAATACTAGCTCAAATATTTCAAGTGGTGAACTAGCCTCTGGCGTTAGCTTTGGACAAAAATATGAGTCTGTTTTAGGAAGTAACAGACCTAATAAACAAACTTCATTTTCTGATTTTAATTCAAATAATATTAATTCTTCTTCTCATTCTGCAAATAGTGCCAAAGGCGTTCAAAATAATAATATTTCAAATACAACACCTATTGCAAAAGAAGTATCGGGGAAAGATGTTAATCCTTCAAAAAATATTTCTACAGCACAATCAAAAGAAAATAATACTCATGGTTCTACTTCTGCCGATGTAAGCAATACAAAAACTAATGAGCAAATAACTAATCAGTCTGCAAAAACTAATCAATCTGTAAACAGTAAACCATCTAACACTAATCAGGATATTATTAATAAACCAGCTAATAGTAATAAAGAGGCTACAAACAAACCTGCAAATACTAATGGGGTAACAAACAAACCTGTAAATACTAGCCAAAAAGCCGTGAATAAACCAATGTACTCAAAACCTCAAACAATAAATAATACAGGGAACACTAGCCAAAGACCAGTTATGCAAAATAATCAGACTCAATCGCCAGCAAAACAATACACATCTCCAAATTATACACAGCCAAAGTCGAGTCAGCAATATTCTGCTCCAAAGCAAAGTAATTCATATAACTATTCACAACCTAATACTGGTAATACTAAGCCAAATTCTTACAACCGTCCTAATACTCAGCCTGCTCCACAACGCAATACTTATACTCCATCAAACTCAAATAGCAGAAACAATAGTTATTCGGCTCCAAGTAATAGTAGTAGAAGCAACAACAGCTATACACCATCAAGTAGAAGTAATAATAGTTATACTCCTTCACGTTCTTCAGGTAGCAGCAGTTCGCCTTCAATTAATTCTTCAGGAAGATCTTCAGGTTCATCAAGTGGGTCTTATGGCGGTTCACGTTCATCTGGTTCTTCAAGCCCTTCGAGAGGAAGCAGAAGCAGGTAATTTTTTTAAAAAATTAAAAACTAATTTAAAATAATACAACAATGAAAAAAATAATTGCATCGGTTTTAATAACAACACTGACAATTGTAGTGTATTCGCAAAATCAGCTTGATGCGCTAAGATATTCACAAACATATTTTGGAGGTACAGCTCGTTCAATGGGTATGGCAGGTGCTTTTGGCTCGGCAGGTGCCGATTTCTCAACATCTTCGAGTAATCCCGCAGGTTTGGGTTTATATAAATCATCTGAATTTACTTTTTCTCCTTCTTTTTATTCGGGAAAAACTTTATCAGAATACAACAATCAATCATCTGATGATCAGAAATTTAATTTTAATATAAATAATCTTGGTTTGGTTTTTAATTTTGATACAAAAAAAGAAGATGTGGAAAGACCAGGCTGGAATAATGTGCAATTTTCATTTGGCCTTAACAGATTAAATAATTTTAATAACAGAACCATTATTCAGGGTGATTCACCAAACAGCTCTTTGCTAAACCTATTTACTAGTCAGGCAAACGGAAATACATCTGATAATCTTGACAGATTTGGCAATGCACTTGCTTTTGACACTTGGTTGATTGATACATTTCCTGTTACTAATAGTTATTACAGCGTAATTCCTGATGGAGGAGTTTTGCAAAGAAAACTTATAACTACAACTGGTGGAATTAATGAAATGACTTTAAGTTTAGCCGCTAATTATTCTGAAAAATTGTATATTGGAGGAACAATTGGATTTCCTTATGTTAGATATTCGGAACAGAGTCAATATATTGAAACTGATGCTGCTGATACTATTGCCGATTTTAAATCTTTTACTTACAACGAAGATTTGACAACAACAGGTAATGGTGTTAATTTTAAATTTGGATTGATATACAGAATTAATGACTATGTAAGATTTGGTGCAGCTTTTCACACACCTACATTTTATTCTTTAAAAGATTCTTATAGCAAAACAATGAAATCGAGTTTTGATAATGGTAATCATTATACAGCAAATTCACCATTGGGGAATTTTAATTATGAGTTAACGACACCTATGAAAGCCATTGGAAATTTGTCAGTAATTGTTGGGAAATATGGTATGATTAATGCTGAATATGAATTTATAGATTATTCGGATGCAAGGTTAAGATCGTCGAGTTATAAATATTTTGATGAAAATCAGGATATTAATAATGTTTATACTGCAACAAGTAATATTAAAATTGGTGGAGAATTGAGATTAGTTCCATTTAGTATACGAGGTGGCTATGCACTATATGGCAGTCCGTATAAATCAAGTATTAATGATGGCAAAAAATCATTTATTACTATGGGGTTGGGAGTTAGAGAAAGTGGTTATTTTATTGATTTAGCATATATATATGCTTTATCAGAAGAAAACTACTATTTGTATTCAAGTGTTCCTTCGGCTGTTAATAATAAAATGACGGCTCATAATGTTGTACTTACTTTAGGATTAAAATTTTAACACAGATTTTTTGAGCTTTACAATTCATTGTATATTACTTTAACAAAAAAATCTTAAGTTGAATACTGATTTAAAAATCAAAGCTAAAGAAAAATTAAAATACACATTAAAGTTCTAAGATTGTAGAGCTAAGCAATCAGTTATGATTGCAACGCTTGGTAGAAAAATGAAGGATATTATTATTTGCATTCCTTAGGAATACATTCATAATTTCCATAATCAGTTTAAAAATTTACGCAGAAAATTGCCTTAATATTTAAAACAATAAGGGGGAAATTTTATTTTTGTAAAAAAATATGTTTATGAATTATAGAGGTTAGAATCTTCATCTTTTTTTTCTTTATTGCTTTCTTCTTCTCCTTCTTTCATTCCTTTTTTAAACTCTCCCATACCTTTGCCTAAGCCGCGCATAAGCTCAGGTATTTTTTTACCACCAAAAAGCAATAAAACGACGGCTAATATTAATACTATTTGCCATATCCCAAGAACACCTAAAAGAATTGAATGTAACATATTAAAAAAAATTTAATTATACAAAATTATAATAAAAAATGATTTTTATAAAAAACTATTTCACAAGCCATTCGGCGGGGTTTAATAGTCCCGTTCCCTTACGTAGTTCAAAGTGCAAAACTGCATTTTTTTCTTCATTGTCGTAATATAAAGTCCCTATAGCTTGCTTTGTTTTCACTTTATCGCCAGTTTTTACTGAAACAGTTGCAAGATTAGCGTAAACCGAAAGATAATCGCCATGCCTAATCATAACAACATTATTATAACTTGGAATAGATGTAACTGCAGTAACTTTTCCATTAAAAACAGAGCGTGCCAAACTACCTTTAACAGAAGCAAAATTAACTCCATCGTTTTTTACAACAATACCAGGCAATACAGGATGAGGGTGTGATCCAAAAGTGTTTGAAATAAAACCTTTTTCAACAGGCCAAGGAAGTTTCCCTTTATTGTTCCCAAATTCATTTGATAAAGCCACCTCTTCGGGCGCTAAAGGCATGATGTTTTTGACAGGTTTAGTACCTGTTTTTTTAGCAGCAGCAGCAATTTCGTCCTGTATAATTTTATTAATTGCATTCTGTAAATTTTTTGCTGCTTTTTCTTTTTCTTTAATACTTTTTCGGAGTTCGTTTTCTTTTTTTCGTAGTTTAGCTATAGTTTCATTCTTTTCTTTTGTGCTTTTTGAAAGTTTTGTTTTTTCTTCCTGCTGTTGCAAAATCAGTGATTTCTTTTCTTCTTTAACTTTTTTCAAATTTTCGACAGCTTCACTCAATTTTTGTTGAGCTTGTTTAATTTGTTCAGCATTACTCTTGATATGCTGTCCGTATAATTTCAAGTACTGTAGCCTTAACAAAGCCTGATTAAAATCGGAAGCAGAAAAAATAAACATAAGCCGTGCATGCGAATTTCTTGTTTTATAAACATTATAAATCATCTTTGACAATGCTGCTTTCAACTGTTCAATGTTTTCTTCGTGTTTCTTTATTTCATCAATATAATTATTGATTTCCCTATCAATTTCAGCAACTTCAATATTCATAGCCCTTAACAATTCTTCTCTTTTTTTAATCTGAACATTAAGCAAATTAAGTTGATGTACAGATGTTTGTCTGTTTTTGCGAGTTTCAGAAAGCATCTTATTTGTAAGAGCTATTTCCTGTTCTAATTTCTTTTTATTATTTTGAAGCTGAGTTTTTTTATTCTGCGAAAAAACTGATAAACTACTTAAACATAATATTAATATAGTAAATAATAAAACATTTATATTTCTTTTTATATTTAACATATATTGTTTGCTTATATATTTTTAATAATATTAATTTTTGAAAAACTTTTCAAACCTACATATTTTTTATTAACAAACATAAAAATATCGACAACATAATTTTATTTTTTTTCAATTTTATAGCTCGACGGTATTGAAAAAGGGAACTTAGTAACTTCATCAACTTTAATTCGTGAATAATTTACGACAATACTTATAGGCGATTCCGACTGCACATCAAAAGAAACTCTGTAAGGAAAAAGTTGGCTATTAACTGCATTAAATTTCGAATAAGTTGTAACAAGTTTTCGATTATCATCTTTAATCTCCTTTAAGAAATTTCCTGTAATTTTATAATTATCAGTATTAAGCCATATATTCTGAATAAGAATTTTATGCTGTTCGTCTTCATGTTTGATATATTTTTTTAATTTTTGTCGTCCTAAAGTAGAAAGTTTATATTTGTTGCCATCAAGTGAAGCTTTAAAAATATTATTTTCATAAAATGAAAGGTCATTTCCAATTATAAGCGATTGCAAAATATCGAAATCGAAATCAGTATCAAAAGTATTATTCAAATCGTTAACCGAACCTATAAAATAAGTTCTGTTAATTCTGTTCATCATCATTAAAGAATCTTGCGTTAAAATAAGTCGAATAATTTCTATTGACATTTTAGAAACGCTTATCCAAATAAGAGAATCTTTTTTAATTCTGATGTTACCGCCAAAGGTATTGGTATTATTATTAATTGAAGCTTCTGCGTTAAAACTAGCTGATAAAACACGGAATTGTAATTCGTTTTGTTTAAGTTTTGCAAAAAGTTCTTCTGCAGTAATATCTTTAACAACTGAGTTTTCTTTAACAATTTTTTTAGGAGTACGGCACGAAGCAATAAAAAGTCCCGTTAAAAGACAAAAACAAATAAGCAAATAAATAGGATTAAGAAGGTATTTATTCATATAATTTTGAATCTTTAATTTTTTTATCAAGCAAATCAGACTTACCTCCTAAGTTTTTAGCTTTATTCCAATACTCTAAAGCCTTAGTAGCATCGGAATAATATTTAAACAAAATGTCGCCATAGTGTTCTAAAACATCGGGGTCTTTATCGCCTCCATTAGCAATAGCTTTTTCGAGCCATATTTTGGCATTTTCGTAATCGCCCATTTGGTAAAGTACCCAGGCGTAAGTATCCTGAAAAACTGCTGTTTCAGGATTGAGCTTATTGGCTTTTTCAGCCATTTCTTTGGCTTTAATAAGATTAATGCCCTGCAACGAAAGATAATAAGCATAATTATTTAAAATAGTAGCATTTTCGGGACTTTTAGCCAGTGCTTTATCAAAAGTACTGAAAGCATTTTGATAATCGCCCGAATAATAATAAGCATCGGCAAGTAAATTATAAAATTCGACAACTAAAGGAGAAGTAGAGATAAGATAGTTTAGCCCTGCTTTTAAATATGTAATAGCTTTAGAATAATTTTTAATTTGAGAATTTCCAAAACCGGCAAACATATAAGGCAAGGCTTGTTCGGGGAAAAGTTCTACAGCTCTGTTACCTAAGCTGGCTAATGATTCATAATTTTTAAGCTCCATTTCAATACTCAGCAATTGTTCCCATACAGCATAACGACTGCTGTCGAGCTCAATAACCTTGTAGTAATAATCGCGTGCTTCATTCGTTTTATTGTTTTTATATAAAAGGTCGGCATAAACCGAATAAGCTTTAGCATCATTTGGATGCGTTT
Source organism: uncultured Bacteroidales bacterium (assembly GCA_964504265.1). Classification (GTDB taxonomy): domain Bacteria; phylum Bacteroidota; class Bacteroidia; order Bacteroidales; family JAKIYJ01; genus JAKIYJ01. The sequence continues at coordinate 6,457 of CAZDEU010000032.1, read as the reverse complement.
CAACTAAAATATCAGATAGTTCATAAGCATTTTTCAAAGAAATAGTATCCGACTTTGGAGCTCCATAGTAAGCAAGTATTGTAAAAACTTTTTTATTAATATCAGCAGCAGTATTAGCAAAAGCATTTTTCAAATATATATATGACGAATCTTCGTTACCTAAATTATTATATAATTCGGAAAGATAAAAATCAATTTCGTCGTGCATCGGATTTTCTTTCTTAATTTTTGAAAAAATCCTCTTAGCTTCGTTATAAGCACCAATTTCAATATATAAATCGCCCAACATAATCTGATATTTAATCTCGTCGGGATATGATTTTATAAGATTTTCAATTTCGTTTATCGCTTTTTGAGGTTTATTAAGAAAAATATATATGCTTTCTTTTTGCATTGATACAGGTTCATTAACGCCAATAAGTGATTCAAGTTTGTCGTATATCTTAACAGCATTATTATAGTCGCCCATCAAAAGATTAATTCTTGCTAATTCGTATAAATACTCTGGATTGCGTGGTTGTTGCCTTATTAAATTATCATAAATCTTAGCTGCATCATTATAATTTTTCTTTTCTAACAGTATTTCAGCCTGCAGTTGCTTGTACCAAATATTATTTGGGTCAATTTCGGCAGCTTTAGAAGAGAATTCAAGTGCATTATCAAGTTCATTATTCAACACAGAAATCTGAGCTAGTTCATAGTAAGCTGCATCATTTTCGGGGTTAAGTTTCAGAGCTTTATAGAAGTTTTCGCTTGCAGCATCAAAATCGCCAAGGGCTTTAAATTTTATGCCCTCAATAAGCATACTGTTACTTTTAATCTTATCAACTGCTGCTTTCTTAACTTCATTTTTTGAAGTATATTTTGCCAGATTATCTTTAGTGCGTGCTTTAAATAAACCGCACGAATGTAAGGTTAGCGAAAGGAAAAGTATAATTATAATGTTTTTTTTAATCATTATTTTAAAAATCAGAATATAGAATTATATACAGGAATAATCGCCTATACTTAATTCGTTTTTATTACCTTTATATTTAACAAAACTTCCAATCATAGAATTATCAATAACTGCATTAGTAATATTAGCATTTTGCTGTATAATACTATTTGTAATAACCGAATTCTTGATAACCGAATTATCACCAACAGAAACGTAAGGACCTACTACAGAATTGTGCAGAATAACATTTTTGCCAATAAAACAAGGTTGAACAACAACAGAATTATCAAGATTTAGCGAATCATCAAGATGTGCTAATTTAGGCATAGTTTCGAGCAGCCGTTTATTTGCGAAAACAGTTGCATTTTTATTTCCACAATCTAACCATTCAGTTACATTTTGAATTGTAAGTTTTGCATTTTTTCTTAACATATTTTGCAGTGCATCAGTAAGTTGATATTCTCCGCTTTTAATTACGTTATTATCAACAAGATATTGCATTTCGTGTTTTAAAAATTCACTATTTTTAAAATAATAAATTCCAATAATAGCGAGGTCTGAGACTGGAGAAGAAGGTTTTTCGACAAAATCCTTAATTATTCCGTTATTATCGGATAAAACAACGCCAAAAGCACTAGGGTCGTCAACTTTCTGAACCCATATAGCACCATCGCAATCCTCTTTAATATCAGCAGTATTGCTACGAAACAAAGTATCGGCAAAAGCAATTAAAACAGGTCCTTTTAGAGAATCGGCAGCACATAACAAAGCGTGGGCAGTGCCGAGAGGTTGAGTTTGATAATAAATTTTACCTTTAACACCCATAGCTTTAGCAATATTCAATAAATTATTTTCTACTTCATCGCCAAAATTACCAATAATAAAAGCAATTTCATCAATTTTGTCGTTAGAAAAACTTGCTACCTCTTCAATAAGATGTTGTACAATAGGTTTGCCAGCCACGTGAATAAGAGGTTTAGGAATAGTAAGAGTATGAGGTCTCATTCTTTTTCCCATACCAGCCATTGGAATTATTATGTTCATTTTTGTAATAAATTTAAATATTTAAATATTTTTTTAATCTTTACCCGTATGTCCAAAGCCGTTTTCACCTCTTTGGGTATTGTTAAGGTTTTCACATTCTGTCCATCTAATTTTTTTGTATTTCGCAAAAATTATCTGAGCTATTCTGTTGCCATCTTCAATTACAAAATCTTTGTCAGATAAATTTATCAGAATTACTTTTATTTCGCCTCTGTAATCTGCATCGATAGTGCCAGGCGAATTTAAAACGCTAATACCTGAATTAGCAGCCAAGCCTGAGCGTGAGCGAACTTGCCCTTCGTAACCTTCTGGTATTTCAATAAAAAGACCAGTTGGTACAACTGCTCTTTCAAAAGGTTTTAACAGCATAGGTTCTTTTATGTACGCCCTTAAATCCATACCAGCCGAAAAACTGGTTTTATATTCAGGCAAAGAATGATGCGAAGTATTTTTTACTTTAATTTCAAGCATAATTAAGTTAAAACTCAGTTTTTATTATATTAATTAAAGATAAATAATTATATGTTTTTCGTTTATGTTTTAAAAAAAACAAAAATATTTGACAATTATTAAGCATTTACAGGTTCATAAAAATAATATTGATACTTCAATATATAATGAGTTTCATAACCTTGTTTGTTTTTCATGAAAATTTTTGATTGAGTGTTTTGGTTATTTGCATCATATTCTCTGATAATACGTTGTATTATATTACCTCCCATGTCTTTCTCTTCATGAAGAATCAAATTACCTTTTTCATCGTATTCAATAATATTACTATGGTGTTTTGAAGTATCTTCTTCTTCAAAAGCTATTAACTTATTTTGTTCGTTATACTCACATAAAATTTTTCCAATCAACTTATTTTTATGATTATATGTTAATTTTTTTATTTCATTGCCCTTTTCGTCGTACTCAAAAACATGCTTTACAGGAAAATCATCGCTTTGAACTTCATATATCTCAGAAATATTACCTGCTTCGTCATATTTTATTTTGCGTTCGTAAAAAGTTTTTTCGTATTCTTTTCTAGTTTCAGAAATCAATTTATCATTATCATATTCAAAAAAAACTTCCCATTCACATTCATCATCCTCATCAACCGATTTTTTTGAAGTTAATTTACCTTCATTATCATAAAAGTAATGAACAAATTCGGTAGAATCAGATTCAGTGTAAAGATGTTCCTCCTTAATAATAACATTATTTTCATTAAATGAATAAAACACTTTTTCTGCTATATTTTTTTCGTCAAAATACAATATTTTTGATACAAGTTGATTTTTATCATTGTACGAAAATTCATATTTTTCAACTAACTCCCCTTCGTTGTCAAAGGAAATTTCAAGGATTTTATTCCCATTAATATCATATTCAATTAAAGAAGACAAAACAGCATTTTCATCTAAATATTCATCTTGTTCATCATCACTATTCAAATAATGCTTAAAAATTTTCTGAGTTTTAATTTTATTATTCATTTTAATATATTAAATAAATAAAATACAAAAATATAAAATATAATTTAATGAAAGATTAAATGTTTGTTTAACGAAGAATACGATTTGCGATTTACAATTCTAGTTTGCCATAAATCATAAAAGAAATGAAGGATAGTAAAGGTTTTGCTGTTACTTGCATTTATTCAACTATCTTTGCACTTAAATATTTATTTATTGGAATGATTAAAACCAATGGCATATCAATTTGTTATCATCAAAAACTAATACATAAAGTATATGAATATTGGACATCATAATTTTGGCGAAAGAGCTTTGTTTTTAGCACCAATGGAAGATATTACAGGTCCTCCTTTCAGACAATTGTGCAGAGAAATGGGAGCTGACTTATGTTTTTCTGAATTTATTTCGAGCGAAGGCTTGATAAGAGACGCATGGAAGAGCCGTCAAAAATTGCATATTTTTGAAAATGAACGTCCTGTTGCTTTACAAATATTCGGGCATAATGCTGACTCTGTTAGCAAATCTGCTACTATGGCAATGGAAGCTAACCCAGATATTATTGATATTAATTTTGGTTGTCCTGTAAACAAAGTAGTATCAAAAGGCGCAGGAGCAGCACTGCTTAAAGATTTGGGGAAAATGAAAGAAATTACAAAAGCTGTAGTTAATTCAGTTAATGTTCCGGTTACAGCTAAAACAAGGCTTGGGTGGGATAATAATTCTATAAATATTAAAGAAGTAGCTTTAATGTTGCAAGACTGCGGTATATCGGCACTCACAATACATGGGCGTACAAGGAGCATGTTGTACTCAGGTACAGCCGACTGGACTATGATAGGAGAAATTAAAAACGATAATACTATAAAAATACCAATAATTGGCAATGGAGATATAAATTATCCTGATAAAGCTGAAGAATATTTCAATAAATATGGTGTTGATGCTATAATGATTGGAAGAGCAGCAATAGGAAATCCATGGATATTTAACCATATCAAAACATATTTGCAATCAAAAACATTAACTGAAGCCCCTTCAATTAAAGAAAGAGCTGAAGTTTGTTTAAAGCACCTTGAAGCAGAAATAATATGGAAAGGCGAAAAGCGAGCTTTATTTGAAATGCGTAAGCATTATTCAGGCTACTTTAAAGGACTACCATCATGTAAATCAATAAGAACAGCCTTAGTGCAAATTGATGATTTGAAAAATTTGAAAAATATTTTAAAACAATTGCAATAAATTTTTCAATTTTTTTTTAATTCAAGAAGATTTATAAAATTAACTTAAATTATATAATTGCTGTTAAATATCATCGTCTTCAAAATCTTCATCTTCAAATATTCCCCAACTAACGCCAACAAGCGTATCTTCTTCAAAATAAAAATCCAAAAATATTTCATCGTACGACAATCTTCTTTCGCCCCACTCTTCATCTTCAATTTCAACATCCGAAAAGCCATTATCTTTCATAAGTTCAATAATATTGGCTTCATTAAGTTCAAATATTTTTTTCCCGAACAAAATACATTCTTCGTTATCTGTTTCAATACAGTTAAGTAATTTCGCATCGTCACCTTCAAAAAAGAAAGTAAAACCTGCATCAAAATAATACCATACTAATGTTTCTGGACCTTCTTCGTCGGCTTCAATTACTTCAGTATCGTCAGGATTACCTAACATCCCTGAAACTATATCAGAAACTAATCCAAATTCGAGATTATCTAAACCTACTAAAGGTATGATTTCCATTTTTTTTGATTCCATAATTTTGATTTTATATTAAAATATTTATTTAAAAGGCGAATCTGGTTCTTTAGCAAGGTGATTATATACAATTTTATCTGCTAAACGAGGGAAAATTTTATTAAGTAAAATAAGCATCTTACCTTGTGCACTCATAATAACAGTAGCTTTACGCTTTTCAATACCTTTAATTATGATATAAGCAACCTCAGTTGGTGTCATCATTTTAGCTTCATCGCGAGGCGACTCTCCTTGCAAGCTACCATTTGCAGTTAATGCAACATTACGAATATTAGAAGCAGTAAAACCGGGACAAGCTGTCATAACGTGTAATCCTGTATTCAAATTTTCAATTCTTAATACTTCAAGAAAACCCTGCAAAGCAAATTTTGATGCTGAATAACCAGTACGTGCAGGCAATCCTTTATATCCTGCGATTGAAGACACACCAGTTACGCTGCCTTTATTCATTAACAAATAAGGCAGAGCAAACTTAGTACAATAAACAGCGCCCCAAAAGTTAACACTCATCAATTTTTCAATTACACTTATATCCAAATCTTTAAATAATGCACGCATAGAAATACCTGCATTATTAATAAGTACGTGTATAGTACCAAATCTTTCAACCGCACTATCAATAAGGCGTTTGCAATCATCAATATTACTAACATCTGTCGTTACACACAACACTTCGTGCCCTTTTGATGAAATTACCTTAGCAAGAATATTTAATTTTTCGGTATTACGTGCTGCCAAAACAAGTTTAGCACCCTTTGATGCAACTTCTACAGCTATAGCCTCGCCAATACCTGACGACGCACCTGTTACAACTACAACTTTATCCTTTAAATTATAATAAGACATTTTATTCAAAAAAATTAAAATGCAATATTACAATTTTACATTCATATTTTTTTAAAAGTTTTATTTTTTTTTCATTTTTTTTTAAAATATATAAAGCTGATAATCTTATATTTAAATAAAAAAAATAATTTTTATTAATAGAAAATAAAAACTTTGTTTTGTAATTTAATATAAATCTGTAACTTTGCACCCGATTTGATTCAGTAGCTCAGCAGGTAGAGCACATCCCTTTTAAGGATGGGGTCCTGGGTTCGAGCCCCAGCTGGATCACAAAACCAAAGTGCAAAAAAAAGCAAACCTCCGCAAACTAAGATTTGACGGAGGTTTTTCTTTTTAGAGATTTTTATACGAAAGCAAAAAAATACCTTATTTCGTTGGTAAAACCGTTGGTATTAAATTT